>NZ_JBGNYC010000016.1:0-85835 GCF_051844275.1 Cellulosimicrobium sp. CpK407 | reverse complement strand
GGGTCAGGACGCCGAGCCCTGGAGCGACCCCGTGACGTCGGTGCCGTCGGTGTCGATGACGCACTGGACCACGCGGTCGTCGACCGTGTTCCAGCCCTCCTCGCGCGGCGTGAAGGGCCAGAAGTAGTAGGCGGACTCGTCGTAGGACAGGCCGACGAAGGCCTCGAACTCGCCGAGGCAGAAGTCCTCGGCGCTCGCCTGGACGGCCTCGTCGCCGGGGTAGTCCCCCTCGGGGAGCTCGGTCTCGGCGTAGACCTCGGCGTCGTGCGGCTCGGAGCAGGGGACGACGGGAACGGACTCGACGTTCTCGCCGTCGGGCAGCTTCGACGTCACGATGCAGTCGCCGACCTGGATCGAGAAGACGTCGGCGTCCGACGCCTCGGTCACCTCGCCGCCGGGCTCGTCGCGCTGGGCCTCGGACGGCCCGGTGAGCTCGTCGAGGATCGCGCCGCAGCCCGAGGCGGTCAGGGCGAGGGCGACGGCGCTCACGACGAGGAGGAGCGGCCGACGGGTGGTGCGGGACAGGGTCACCTGGATTCCTTCGTGGACGTGCCCCGACCACGACGGTCAGGGCGGCACGCGAAGGCTAGCGCCCACCGGTGACACGACCCGAGCCCATTTCCGGTCCGGGCCGGCACGTCACGGCAGCAGGTGCGCGTACTCCTCGAGGGTGCCGTCGAGGACGGGCAGCGACATGCCCTGCTCCTCGCCCGAGGTCACGCTGACCGTCACGGGCAGCACGCCGCCCGGGGCCGCGTCGACGCGGCCGATCTGCGCGTCGAACCCGTCCTCGGTCCCGAGGTAGACGGTCTCCCCGGCGGCGACGGGGATGGTCACCGGGTCGCCGCCCTCCGGCGTCACGTCGAACTCCACGTCCTCGGTCGAGTCGTTGGCGAACGCCCCGACGAGCGCGCCGGCCTCGCCGTCGGCCGCGCTCACGACGAGGAGGTTGAGGCCGCGCAGGTCGTCGGTGAGGTCGACGCGCAGGCCGTCCGACGGCGAGTAGGGGCGGTTCGTCTCGATGGGGGAGCACGCGGAGGCGACGGCCACGCTCGCGACCACGAGGGGGACGGCCCAGTAGCGTGCGCGGCCGGTCGCTCGGGACGCCGCACGGGTCGCTGCTCGGGGGGTCGGGATGCGGGTCACGTGCACTCCAGGGCTGCGAGAGGGGGGACTGGATTCCGCGCCCAGCCTAGTGCGTCGGGCGAGGCGGGGCGGCCGGAACCGGCTCTCCGGGAGCGTGGCGTGAGCGGCGTCACGCGGGGTCGCGCGCCCGCGTGGCGCGCGTGACGGCGGTCGGCGGGGCCCTGTGGCCCGCTCGGCGAGGTTCGTGAGGCGCGCTGACACGGCGCTGACCTGCGAAGACGCTGCTCCGGGGCGCTTGTCAAGGGGCCCAGGGGCTCGGATTTCCGGCCTTCCGCGTGGTAAGGTGGACCACCGCGAAAGGGGACATCTGCAGATGACGTTCACAGTAGGCGAGACCGTTGTCTACCCGCACCACGGAGCCGCACTGATCGAGGAGATCAAGACGCGCACCATCCGCGGAGAGGACAAGATCTACCTCAAGCTCAAGGTCGCGCAGGGCGACCTGACCATCGAAGTCCCAGCCGAGAACGTCGACCTCGTCGGCGTGCGTGACGTCGTCGGCCAGGAGGGTCTCGACCGCGTTTTCGAGGTGCTGCGTGCACCCTACACCGAGGAGCCGACCAACTGGTCGCGTCGGTACAAGGCGAACCTCGAGAAGCTGGCGTCGGGCGACGTGATCAAGGTGGCGGAGGTCGTGCGTGACCTGTCGCGCCGGGACGCCGACCGCGGCCTCTCGGCCGGCGAGAAGCGCATGCTCTCGAAGGCCCGGCAGATCCTCGTCTCGGAGCTCGCGCTGGCCGAGCACACCGAGGAGGAGAAGGCCGAGGCCATCCTCGACGAGGTGCTGGCCTCCTGACGTCCCGGGCCTCGGCCCGAGCGACAGACCACCGGGGAGGGCGCCGTCCGTGCGGACGGCGCCCTCCCCGTCGTCGTGCCCGGTAGCGTGTGCCCGTGCCGACTCTTGCCGTCCTCACCGCCGCGGGCTCCGGGACCCGTCTCGGGCTCGACCTGCCCAAGGCCCTCGTCGAGCTCGACGGCCTGCCCCTGGTCGTCCAGGCGGCGCGCCGGCTGTGCGCATCGGGGGCGGTCGACGCGATCGTGGTCACGGCACCACCCGGCCTGCGGGAGCACGTCGCGGCGCTGCTCCGGGACGACCCGGCGGTCGACCGGCCCGTGCGGGTCGTCGAGGGCGCGGGCACCCGCCAGGCCTCCGTCGCCGCGGGCCTGCGCGCGGGCCTGGACGCCGACGCGCCCGACGCCGGGACCGGGGGGCGCTCGGCCCCCGCGCAGCCCGCGGTCGACGTCGTGCTCGTCCACGACGCGGCGCGACCGCTCGCGCCGCCCGCGCTCGTCCGCCGCGTCGTCGAGGCCGTACGGGCGGGCCACGGCGCCGTCGTCCCGGGGCTGCCGGTCACGGACACGATCAAGCGCGTGACGGCCGCACGGGCGGGCGACCCGTCCCGCGCGGAACCCGTCACCGAGACCGTGGACCGGGCGGCCCTGCGCGCGGTGCAGACCCCGCAGGGGTTCGACCGGGCGCTCCTGGTCCGGGCGCACGAGGCCGCGACCCACCGGGCGGACGACGAGCGGTCCGCCGCGACCGACGACGCCGGACTCGTCGAGGCGCTCGGGCTCCCCGTCCACGTCGTGCCCGGAGACGCCGCCGCCGCCAAGATCACCACCGCCCACGACCTGCGCGTCGCCGCGCTGACCCTCCGGGAGGACCGATGACGACCCCCGCCGAGCACGCCGAGGTCGCGCCGCGCCGCGCCCCCGTGGCCCCGCTGCCGCGCACGGGGGTCGGCGTCGACGTGCATGCGTTCGCCCCCGAGGGCGAGGAGCGCGAGCTGTGGCTCGGCGGGCTGCTCTGGCCGGGCGAGCGCGGCCTCGCCGGGCACTCGGACGCGGACGTCGCCGCGCACGCCGCCGCGGACGCGCTGTTCTCGGCGACGGGGCTCGGCGACCTGGGGTCGAACTTCGGCACGAGCGCGCCCGAGTGGGCCGGGGCGAGCGGGTCGCGCCTCCTCGCCGAGGCGGCCCGCCGGGTCCGGGCCGCGGGGTTCGAGATCGGGAACGTGGCCGTCCAGGTCATCGGCAACCGACCGCGCCTCGGGCCCCGCCGCGCCGAGGCGGAGGCGGCCCTCGGGGCGGCCGCGGGAGCCCCGGTGACGCTCACGGCCACGACGACCGACGGTCTGGGACTCACGGGCCGCGGGGAGGGCGTCGCGGCCGTCGCGACGGCCCTCGTCGTCGCCGTCGGGACGTCCGCGTGACGTCAGCCCGTGGGGGCGAGCTGCACGCTCTCGAGGACGGCACGCGCCTGCGCGGCGCCGTCGGCGTCGGCCTCGGCGTACGAGGCCGTGAGGTCGACGACCCAGGCGTCCGGCCCGTCGCCGGTCCGGACCGCCACGATCTCCTGCGCGACGACGGCCCCGGCCGTCTCGTACGTGCCCGCGACCCGGAAGGCGGGGAGCTCGCCGAGGGTCGTCGGGCCCTGGCCGTCGACGCCCGGGGCCCAGCCGGGGATCGCGCTGACGGCCGCCGCGGTCGCGGCGCCGGCCTGCTCCAGCGTCGACGTGGACTGCTCGCCCGTCACGACGACGTTCGCCCGGAACTCCTCCGGGCCCGTCCCGCTCGGCGCGCGCAGCACGAACGCCCCGTCGCGGGTGACGCGCTCCCAGCCCGGGGGAGCGGTGACCTGGACCGGGACCTCGGGGACGTCGTAGGTGACCGGCACGTCGTCGCCCCCGGTGTCCGCGGGACCGCCGCAGCCCGTGAGGACGAGCACCGCGGTCACCGGGACCACGAGGGGCGCGGCGGTCCAGGAGGTGCGGGGGTGGCGCGGTCGGGGCACGGTCGTCCTTCGTCGGGAGCGGGCATGACGGGCTGGGTGGGCCCGGCTCGCCATTCTCGCCTTCCGGCGTCCCGGGTGCCAGGCCCACGAGCAGACACTACGATCGCTGAGAGCGCATCGATGTGTTTGACTTTCCCAAGAACGACACATGGGATGAATCGCACATGAACCGAATGTCCGTCGAAGAACGCCGGGCCCAGCTCGTCGACGCGGCGATGACCATCGCCGTCCGCGAGGGCGTCGAGGCCGTCACGATCCGTGGCGTCGCGGCCGAGGCCGGCGTCTCTCTCGGCGTCGTGCACTACTGCTTCGAGGACAAGGACGAGCTCCTCCAGGCGATGGGCAACAGCCTCGCGCTCGTCGCGTCCGAGCCGGTGCGCGCCGCCCTCGACGTCGACGGCGACGTCGTGGAGCTCGCGCACGCCGCTGCCGACGGCCTGTGGAGCGGGCTCACGCCGCGCCGGCACATGCGCCTCCTCACGTTCGAGTTCGCGACGGCGGGCGTGCGCAGCCGCGCGCTGCGCTCCGTGGCGCACACGCACCTGGAGCAGACGTGGGCGATGACCCGCGGATTCCTCGAGAACGTCGCCGAGCGCGGGAACGTCACCTACTCGATGGACATGGGCTTCCTCTCGCGCATCGTCGCCGGGTACATCGACGGCATCGAGATCGCCTGGCTCGTCGAGCAGGACGACGAGACCGCGGTCCGCAGCTTCCACGCGCTCGCCGAGTACGTGCTGTCGCTCATGGTCCGACCGGACGGGTCGCCCGTGCGCGAGCACGGCCCGGAGCCCGTCGCCTGACCGCCGCGCCCGTCGGCCGCGCGAGCGGTCAGCCGCGCGCGGCCGCTCCCGGCGCACGCCCGAGCACCCGGTCCGTGTACGCGTTCGCGAAGACCCCGTCGGGGTCCGCCGCGTCGCGGACCGCCACGGCGTCGTCGAACCGGGGGTAGAGCTCGCGGAACCGTTCGGCGTCGAGCCCGTGCAGCTTGCCCCAGTGGGGACGACCCCCGACCTCGGCGACGATGCGCTCGACGGCGTCGAAGTACCGCGCGTGCGGCAGCCGGGCGTACTGGTGCACCGCCACGTACGCGGTCTCGCGACCGTGCGCGGTGGACAGCCAGACGTCGTCGGGCGCCGCGAACCGGACCTCGACGGGGAAGGGCACGTGCTCGCCGGACCGGTTCAGCCAGCCGTCGATGCTCGCCAGGACGTCGACCAGGCGCTCGCGCGGCACCGCGTACTCCATCTCGCGGAACCGGACGCGGCGCGAGGTGACGAAGACCTGGTGCGACGGCGCGACGTAGGTCCGCGGCGCGAGCGCACGGGCCGAGACGGCGTTGAGCCGCGGGGTCACGCGCGGCACCGCAGTGGCGAGCCGGTTGACGAGCTCGAACGCGCCGTTCGACAACAGCTCCTCGTCGACCCACGTGCGCGCCCGCGCGACGGGCCCGGGGCCGGACGTCCGCAGCCGCTCGAGCTCCGCCGCCTCGTCGTCGGGGGCGAGCCGGTTGTTGCGCTTGGTCAGCGCCCGACGCGTGTGGGGGAACCAGTAGAACTCGAAGTGGTCGTTGCCCCCGACGAGCCCGTCGGGGTCGTCCGGCGTGCCGAGGCCCTCCAGCACGCGGTCCAGCGGCCACGGCTCCTCCTGCGCGTGGAGCAGGAACGCCGGCACGACCTCGAGCGTCACCGCGGACAGGACGCCCGTGACGCCGAGCCCCAGGCGGCTCACCTCGAAGAGGTCGGGGTCCTGCGTCGCGGACGCCTCGCGGACCTCGCCGTCGGCCCCGACGACGCGGACGCCGCGCACCTGGGTGGCGAGCCCGCCGAGCCCGGCGCCGGTCCCGTGCGTGCCCGTCGAGATCGCGCCGGCGATCGACTGCCGGTCGATGTCGCCGAGGTTGCGCATGGCCAGGCCCGCGGCCGCGAGGGCCTCGTTGAGCCGGTGCAGGCGGATGCCCGCCCCCACGGTCACGAGGATCGCGTCGGCGTCGGCCCCACCGGGCGCGCCCGTGCCGCGGGTGATGCGCTCGACGAGCCCGATGCGGTCCAGGTCGAGCAGGAGCCCGTCGGTGACGGCCGCGGGGGTGAACGAGTGGCCCGCCCCGACGGCGCGCACCCGCATCCCCTCGGCGGCCGCCCCGGCGACGAGCCGCCCCAGCTCCGCCTCGTCGCGCGGGGAGGCCCGGCGGCGCGGGGTCGCGGAGGCCGTGCGGGCCCAGTTGGTCCAGGAGAGGGCGTCGTCGCTGCTCACAGGTCGTACTGTCTCACGCTCCCCGCGTGGCGTACGTTCTCCCCATGACGACCGACGCGGCGCCCGGACCGGGCTCGGGGACGAGGACGGGGACGGCCGACCCTGCCGGGGACGAGCGCGGGGCGACGCCGTCGCTGCTCGCCCGGTTGACGCGCGCCACCGCGGACCTCGACGGTCCGCTCGCCGTCGTCGACCTCGACCGGTTCGACGCCAACGCCGACGAGCTCCTGGCCCGCGCCGGAGGCGTGCCCGTGCGCGTCGCGTCGAAGTCGGTCCGCGTCCGCTCGCTCGTGACGCGCGCCGGCGAGCGCGGCTTCCGGGGCGTCATGGCGTTCTCGGTCCGCGAGGCGCTGTGGCTCGTCGACGCGGGCGTCCGCGACGTCCTCGTGGGATACCCGTCCGTGGACCGCGGCGCGCTCGCGGCGCTGGCGCGGCACGAGGCCGGGCGGCGCGAGATCACGCTCATGGTCGACGACGCGGCGCACCTCGAGCTCGTGCGGCACGCGCTCGCGGAGGCGGGCACGGGCGACGCGCCGCCCGTGCGCGTGTGCCTCGACGTGGACGCCTCGCTGCGGGTCGGGCTCGGGCTCGTCACGGTCCACCTCGGCACGCGGCGCTCGCCGCTGCACGACCCCCCGGACGTCGCGTCGCTCGCCGCCCGGGTCGTCTCGACGCCCGGGCTCTCGCTGCGCGGCCTGATGTTCTACGAGGCGCAGGTCGCGGGCATGCCCGACTCGAGCCTCGCCGTCCGTGCGGTCAAGCGGCTCTCGGTGCTCGAGCTGGGCGAGCGCCGGGGCGAGGTCGTCGCCGCGGTGCGCGACGTCGTCGGGCACGACTTCGAGCTCGTGAACTCCGGCGGCACCGGGTCGCTCGAGACGTCGTCCGCGGACGGCGTCGTCACGGAGGTCACCGCGGGGTCGGGGCTCTACGTGCCCGGGCTGTTCGACGAGTACCGCTCCTTCCGTCCGCGCCCCTCGGCGTTCTTCGGCCTCGACGTGGTGCGCGTCCCCGCGCCCGGGTGGGCGACCGCGTTCGGCGGCGGGTACGTCGCGTCCGGCCCCGCGTCGCGCAGCCGGCTGCCGCGCGTCGCGACGCCCGGCTGGTCGCTCACGGGGCGCGAGGGCGCGGGCGAGGTCCAGACGCCGCTGCACCGGACCCGGGGCGTCGCGGGCGCCCCGGAGCTGGGCGTGGGCGACCGCGTCTGGTTCCGGCACGGCAAGGCGGGGGAGGCGATGGAGCGGTTCGACCGCGTGCACCTCGTGCGCGGGGACGAGGTGGTCGACGTCGTGCCCACGTACCGCGGCGAGGGCAAGAACTTCGGCTGACCGGCGCCGGTCGGGGCTGCACCGGGATCGGCCGCGAGACCTGCCCGTGCCGCTTCGGCCGTGGTGGTGCGTCCCCGGTACCCTTGCGGACGTGACTCTTCGCCTGTTCGACACCGCCACGCGGGACGTGCGCGACTTCGTGCCCCTGACTCCGGGCGAGGTCGGCATCTACCTGTGTGGCGCGACCGTCCAGGCGGCACCCCACATCGGCCACATGCGCTCGGCCGTCGCGTTCGACGTGCTCGTGCGCTGGCTGCGGCGCGGCGGGTCGCGCGTGACGCTCATCCGCAACGTCACCGACATCGACGACAAGATCCTCGTGAAGTCCGCCGACGCGGGCGAGCCGTGGTGGGCCTGGGCCGCGACGTACGAGCGTGCGTTCACCGCCGCGTACGACGCGCTGGGCGTCCTGCCGCCCACGTACGAGCCGCGCGCGACCGGGCACGTGCCGGACATGGTCGAGCTCATGGAGCGCCTCGTGGAGCGCGGCCACGCGTACACGACCGGCCCTGGCGACGTGTGGTTCGACGTGCGGTCCTGGTCCGAGTACGGCTCCCTGACCAACCAGCACCTCGAGGACCTCAACCCCGTGCCCGACGACGTCCCCGCGGACGCGGAGGAGGCCGCCGCCAAGCGCGACCCGCGCGACTTCGCGCTGTGGAAGGCGCCCAAGGAGGGCGAGCCCGAGACGGCGTCGTGGCCCACGCCGTTCGGTCGCGGGCGCCCCGGCTGGCACCTCGAGTGCTCCGCGATGGCGCGCCGGTACCTCGGCGACACGTTCGACATCCACGGCGGCGGGCTCGACCTGCGCTTCCCGCACCACGAGAACGAGCAGGCGCAGTCGCGCGCCGCGGGCTACGGGTTCGCGCGGCACTGGCTGCACAGCGCGTGGGTCACGCAGGGCGGCGCCAAGATGAGCAAGTCGCTCGGCAACGGGCTGCTCGTGCGCGAGGTCCTCGCGACCACGAGCCCGGCCGTGCTGCGCTACGCCCTCGCCTCCGTGCAGTACCGCTCGATGCTCGAGTGGACGCCCGCGACGGTCGTCGAGGCCGAGGCCACGTGGGAGCGGCTCGCCGGGTTCGTCGAGCGCGCGACCGAGCGCGTGGGCGACGTCGGCGACGTGACCGAGGCCGAGCTGCCGACCGCGTTCACCGCGGCCATGGACGACGACCTCAACGTGCCCGCGGCGCTCGCCGTCGTGCACGAGCACCTGCGGGCGGGGAACGCGGCGCTCGCCGACCGCACGACGGCCGCGGACGCCGTCGCGCGGCACCACCTCGTCGCGGTGCGGGCGATGCTCGACGTCCTGGGCCTCGACCCGGCCGACGCCCAGTGGGCCGACCGCGGGGACTCGCGCTACGCGGCGGTGCTCGACGCCGTCGTGGGCGCGGAGCTCGCGGCACGCGCCGAGGCGCGCGCGGCGCGCGACTTCGCGACCGCCGACGCGATCCGCGACCGACTCGCCGCGGCCGGCGTCGCGGTCGAGGACTCGGCCGACGGCGCGCGCTGGACCCTCGCCTGACGACCGTCCCCGCGAGGTGGAGGCTGGGTACCACGAGGGAGAGGCGTGGTCGTGACCAGGCCTCTCCCTCGGTGGACCACGGCTCTCCCTCGGCGGGGTGTCTGAGGGACACTGGACCCGGTGGCGCACCGGCGCCCGCTCGCACGAACCGACCGACCTGACCGACCGGACCGGTGTCGATCCGCCTGACCGACACCGACCGACCTGACCACGACACGACGGGTACTCCCATGGCTGGCAACTCACAACGACGCGGCGCGACCCGCAAGCCCGGCAGCAAGAAGGGCGCGACCGTCGGCTCCGGCGGGCAGCGGCGCAAGGGCCTCGAGGGCCGCGGGCCGACGCCGAAGGCCGAGGACCGCGTCTACCACGCGGCGCACAAGCGCAAGGTCGCCGAGGAGAAGCGCGTGGCGACCGGGCGCGGGGGCGCCTCGCGGGGTGGCGGAGCCAAGGGCGGAGCCAAGGGCGGAGCCTCCCGGGGCGGCGGGCCGAAGGGGCGCGGCTCGGTGCAGGAGGTCGTCGCGGGGCGCAACTCCGTGCTCGAGGCGCTGCGCGCGCGCATCCCCGTCGAGGTCGTCTACCTCGCGTCACGCCTCGACGCCGACGACCGGACCCGCGAGATCGTCGACATCGTCGCGGGCCGCGGCTACGACCTCCTCGAGGTCGGCAAGCCGGAGCTCGACCGCCTCACCGACGGCGCCGTCCACCAGGGCGTCGCGATCAAGGTGCCGCCGTACGAGTACGCCGACGTCGACGACCTGCTCGACGCGGCCGAGGCGACGGGTCGTCCGCCGCTGGTCGTCGCGCTCGACGGCGTGACCGACCCCCGCAACCTGGGCGCCGTGCTGCGCTCGGCGGGCGCGTTCGGGGCGCACGGCGTGCTCGTCCCCGAGCGGCGCGCCGCGGGCGTCACGGCGTCCGCGTGGAAGGTCTCGGCCGGCGCGGCCGCCCGGGTGCCCGTCGCGCGCGCGACCAACCTGGTCCGCGCCCTCGGTGAGCTCAAGAAGGCGGGCTGCTTCGTCGTCGGTCTCGACGCCGGCGGGGAGACGGCGATCGGCGACCTCCAGCTCGCGACCGAGCCGCTCGTCGTCGTCGCCGGGTCCGAGGGCAAGGGGCTCTCGCGCCTCGTGCGCGAGGCGTGCGACGTCGTCGCGTCCATCCCCATCGGGTCGGACACCGAGTCGCTCAACGCCGCCGTCGCGACGGGCATCTCGCTCTACGAGGTCGCGCGCCTGCGCCGCGAGGCCTGACGTCCCTCGACCTGTCGGCGCCCCACCGGTCCTGGACCCGTGGGGCGCTGACTGGTCTCAGCCGTAGTACTCGGGGTCCTTCTCGCCCGGGGCGAGGCCGAGGATCGCCTTCTCGTCCGGGCGGTGGCGCAGGACGTTCTCGACGTACGACTGCGTCGCCTCCGCCATGGGGACGTCGCGGCCCGCGCGCTCGGAGATGAACCAGCGGTGGTCGAGGATCTCGTGGAAGAGCTGCGCCGGCTCGAGCTTGCGGCGCAGGTTCCGCGGCACGGCCTGGATCGTGGGCTCGAACACGCCGCTGAGCCAGTCGTGGGCGACGAACTCCTCGTCGTCGTTCTGCCGCTCCGCCGCCGCGCGGAACGAGTCGAGGTCGTTGAGCAGGCGGCGCGCCTGGTTCTCCTGCACGTCGAGGCCCGTGAGGCGCAGCAGACGCCGCGAGTGGTGCCCCGCGTCGACGACCTTGGGCTGGATCTGGACGGTCGTGCCGTCGATGTCGGTCGTGATCGCGAGCTCGTCGACGTCGAAGCCGAGGTTGTTGAGGTGCTCGATGCGGGCCGCGACGCGCCACCGCTCGTTCGCGTCGAACGACTCGGACGTCGTCAGCGCGGCCCACAGCTCCTCGTAGCGCGCCACGAGCGCGTCGCCGATCGCGACCTCGTCCACGTCCTCGTCGAGCAGCTCGCCCGCGGAGAGGTCCATGAGCTCGCCGATGATGTTCGTGCGCGCGAGGTCGACGTCGTACGAGCGCTGGCCGGGGGAGAGCTCGCGGTGCAGGTCACCCGTCTCCGCGTCCACGAGGAACGCCGCGAAGGTCTCGGCGTCGCGCCGGAACAGCGTGTTCGACAGCGACACGTCGCCCCAGTAGAAGCCGACCAGGTGCAGGCGCACGAGCAGCACGGCGAGCGCGTCGATGAGGCGCGTCGCCGTGTCCGGGCGCAGCGACTGGCTGAACAGCGCGCGGTAGGGGAGCGAGAACTGCAGGTGCTCCGTGATGAGGACGGCCTCGAGCCGCTCGCCGTTCGCGTCCTGGCGCCCGGTGATGACCCCCACCGGGACGACGCTCGGCACCTCGAGCCGGCGGAGCTGGCGGAGCAGCTCGTACTCCCGGTAGGCGACCGTCTCGCCGATCTCCTTGATGGCGATGACGCGCCCCGAGAGGCGCACGAACCGCACGATGTGCCGGGAGATACCGCGCGGCAGCGCCGCGAGGGTCTCGGCCGGCCACTCCTCGAGCGGGATGTCCCAGGGCAGGTCGAGGAGAGCCGGGTCGGGGGCCGACGCGGTGATCTGCAGGTTGTGCACCGTCACGGGTCCATTGTCCATGGTCGACGCGAGGGGCCGTGCGGTCGCGGTGCTTCCGGTGCTCGGCTCGCCGGGCGGGGCGCGCCCGACCCGTGAGGTCGGACGCGCCCCGCACCGAGGGACGGGAGGAGATCAGGAGCAGGCGAGCGCGTCGTGGTCGACGTCGAACGTCGAGGTGACGTCCTCGCCGTCGACCGTCGCGGTGCCCGTCACGGTCACCGACCCGCTCTCGACCGAGGCCGAGCGCACCGCGAACGACTGGTACGCGTTCGTGCCCGGGGCGACGTCGGCGAACTCGCGGGTGCCGTAGGCCGTCGCGAGGGTCACGTCGACCGGCGAGTCCTCGCCGTTCGCCGCGCGGACCGCGAGGTACGCCTGGCCGGCGAGGCACCGGGGCTGCACCGTGACGTCGAGGTCGAGCTGCCCGCTCGGGGTGCCGTAGACCTCGAGCTCGTAGAGCGAGAAGCCCCACTGCGTCGCGCGCTCGGTGAGGTAGAGGCGCACGTACCGGCCGGTGCCGGAGACGTCCAGCTCGTCGTACCCGCCGTCACCGTCGGCGACGGTGTGCACCGTGGTCCAGGTCTCGCCGTCCGGCGAGGTCTGGACCTCGTACCCCGACCCGTACGCGGTCTCCCAGTCGATGACGACCTGGCTGAGGTCGTAGCTCGCGCCGAGGTCCACCGCGATCCACTCCGGGTCGCTCCACGCGCTGCTCCAGCGGGTGCCGGCGTTGCCGTCGACCGCCTTCTCGGCCTCGTGGCCGGCCTCGTCGATGCTGGAGGCCGTCACGGGGCGGCCCAGGGCGAGCGACTCGTCGCCCTCGTTCCCGCCCCCGCCCTCGGACTCGAAGCAGCGGAGGTAGCGGTAGGACTCCGCGGACGTCTCGAACGACGGCGCCCAGTCCCACTCGTAGGTGTAGTACTGCACGTACGGCTCGGCCGCGGCGATGATGGCCGGGAGGTCCAGGTCGCCCCGCCCGAGGGCGACCTGCCGCATGTCGCCCGGCGCGTTCACGTTCACGGCGTCCTTGATGTGCAGCAGCTCGATGCGGTCCCCGTGCTCCTCGATCCACGCGGGGACGTCGAGGCCGGCGTCGGCCGCCCAGCCGACGTCGAGCTCGAACGTGACGTAGCGCGGGTCGGTGTTCTCCTCGATGACCTCCCACGCGCTGACCATCTCGCCGGTGACCGGGTCGGGGTACCGCGTGGTGAACTCGCTCTGGTGGTTGTGCAGCACGATCTTGTTCGCGCCGTTCTCGTGCGCGTACTGGCCGAGCTGGTTGACGTAGGCCGCGGTCGCGACCGCCTCGTCGTAGGTGCCGTAGCCGCCGGCCATCCCGCCGGTCCCGATGTAGTCCTGATCGAGCGCGACGGCGTACGCGACGGTCTGGGGCCACGAGCCCCAGTCCGTGCTGCCGTGGCTGGACGACACCTCGAGACCGTACTTGTCGAGGATCGCCCGGTACTCCTCGACGGGCATCGAGTAGGGCTGGTTGTACGGCTCGACGTTGGTGAAGCCCGCGTCGGCCACCTCCCCGAGCACGCGGTCGATCGTCTCGGCGGACGGCGTCCCCGAGCCCCCGAGCTCACCGACGTGGGTGTAGAGCTGGATGGAGATCTTGGAGTCGGGGAGCCCGTCGTCCGGGCCGCACGTCTCGGCCGCGGCGAGGGTGGTCGGTGGGCTGGTCTCGGCTGACGGGGTCGCGACGGCGGGGGCCGCGGCGAACGTGCCCGCCACGAGCGCGCCGCCCGTGAGCGCGGCGCCGAGGCGCCGGGCGCGGGACGAAGGGTGGGAGATCTGCATGAGGCTCCAATTGACAGCGTTGTCGATTTGGCTGACGAACATGCGACTTCTGATGTCACGTGTGCAAAAGTAGTCTTGTGGTCGGCCATGACCCTGTCAAGGGCGAGCCGCGCCGCCCACGGGCGGCGCCGTGCCTCGCGCAGCGCACCCCCGCGAGACGACGAAGGGCGGGCCCTCCCCTCGGGGAGAACCCGCCCTTCGGCGGTGCGGCGTGACGGGTGTCAGCTGATGCGCTGGCCCGACGCCGCGCCGAAGACGTGCGAGTGACCCGGGCGGATCGTCACGTAGATGCGCTCGCCCTTGGCCGGGACGTTGCGCGGGTCGACGCGGACGATGACCTGGTTGTCGCCGGCGCCCGAGTGGACGTCGGCCTGCGCGGCCAGGTCGCCCTTGAGCGTGCCGTAGACGAACGCGTCGGAGCCGAGCTCCTCGACGATGTTCACCTCGACCGGGAACGCGGCCTCGTTCGCCTGCGACACGACGTCGAGCGACTCGGGGCGGAAGCCGATGGTGACCTTGCCGTTGTCCGCCTCGGTGATCTTCGCGGCCGTCTCGCGCTCGAGCGCGATGCGGGCCGGGCCGACCTCGGCGACGCCGTTCTTGACCACGAACGTGCCGATGTTCATCGCCGGCGAGCCGATGAAGCCCGCGACGAAGACGTTGGCCGGCGTGTCGTACATCTCGCGCGGCGTGCCGACCTGCTGGAGCAGACCGTCCTTGAGGACCGCGATGCGGTCGCCCATGGTGAGGGCCTCGGTCTGGTCGTGCGTGACGTAGACGGTCGTGACGCCGAGACGACGCTGGAGCGACGCGATCTGCGTACGGGTCTGGACGCGGAGCTTGGCGTCGAGGTTCGACAGCGGCTCGTCCATGAGGAACACCTGCGGCTGGCGGACGATCGCACGGCCCATGGCGACGCGCTGGCGCTGACCGCCGGAGAGCGCCTTCGGCTTGCGGTCGAGGTACTCCGTGAGGTCGAGGATCTTCGCGGCCTCCTCGACGCGCTGGCGGATCTCCGCCTTCGGCGTGCCGGCGATCTTCAGCGCGAAGCCCATGTTGTCCGCGACGGACATGTGCGGGTACAGCGCGTAGTTCTGGAACACCATCGCGATGTCGCGGTCCTTCGGCTGGACGTCCGTGACGTCGCGGTCGCCGATGTAGATGTGACCGCCGTTGACGTCCTCGAGGCCCGCGAGCATGCGGAGCGAGGTCGACTTGCCGCAGCCCGAGGGGCCGACGAGGACGAGGAACTCGCCGTCCTCGATGTGCAGGTTGAGCTGGTCCACGGCGGGACGCTCGGTCCCGGGGTAGAGCCGGGTTGCGTGGTCGTAGGTGACCGTAGCCATGACTGGTACATCCCTCCACCGGCAGGTACGTGCCGGACGATCCGTTGTGCAGTGACGTGCCACGTCGACGTAGCTGTTCGCGATGGCGGACGAGCGTGTCTTCGACGACACAGAAGAAGTCGGACCCCCTCTTACCCGAGCAGGGGACCCGACGTCATCGTGGACCCGATACTACTCCCGGTTCTGAGTGCTTCGTCACAGGGCCGGTCACGATCGGGTAGCGGTTTCGTGGTGCCCCGGGCCGGGGCGCTCAGGCCTCCGGGCGCCCCAGCAGGTCGGCGAGCAGGTCGAGCACCGCGGCCAGCGCGTCCGCGTCCGGCACCCGCTGCGCCGCGAGCGTCTCGCCGTCGCCCACCTTGACCCCGAGGTCGCCCGGGCCGAGCACGGCGAACGCGGTCTCGTCCGTCGTGTCGTCCCCGGCGTACAGCACGCGCGTCCGCGCGTCCGGGAGCCCGGCGTCGTGCCCGACGACGTCCCGCAGCCGGTCCACCGCCTCGCCCTTCGACGTCTCGACGACGGCGACCTCGACCACGTCCTTGCCGTGCATCGCGTGCAGCCCGAGGCGCTCGGCCACCGCGTCCGCGGCGTCCTCGGCGGCGCGCGTGTCCGCCGCGGACGCGAGCCGCGTGTGCAGGACGGCGGCGCTCGGCTTGTCCTGCACCCAGGCCCCCTCGCGCCCCGCGACCGCGTCGGCGAACCCCGCGCGCAGCGCGTCGAGGAGGTCCGCCTGGTCCCGGGTGAGCTCCACGGGGACGGCCTCGACCCCCGCGGGCGTGGCGACGCCCGTCTCGGCGCCGTGGCTGCCCACGAGGAAGGTCCCGACGGGTGGCCGGCTGCGCTCGGCGAGGTCCGCGAGGTGGCGCCCGGAGACCAGGGCGAGGCGCGTCGTCGTCCCGGCGAGGACCGCCCCGAGGCGGTCGACGGCGGCCCGTGCGGCGGGCGCCATGCGTGCCGCGTGCGGGTCGTCGACGAGCGGCGCGAGGGTCCCGTCGAAGTCGAGCGCGACGAGCCGGGGGTGCGGGGCGTCGCCGCCGTCCGCCGCGAACGCGCGCGCGGCCTCGGCGACGGGACCGGGCGGCGTCACCGGCTGCGAGGCGACGTCGTCGGGCCGGGTCACGCGCCGGCCCCCGCGGCGAGGTCGGCCTGCGCGCCGTCCTGGCCCGCGTCGTCGGGCCGCCGGTGCGGCACGCGCGAGGGCATGGCCGTGAGGACCCCCAGGAACGACTCCGACCACTTCGCGACGTCGTCGTTGAGGACCTTGCGCCGCAGGCGGCGCATGCGCTTGCGCTGCTCGCGGTGGTCCATGTGCGCGGCCGCCACGATGATGTCCTTCATCCCGTCGATGTCGTGCGGGTTGACGAGGAGCGCGCCGGAGGAGAGCTCGTCCGCGGCGCCCGTGAACTCCGAGAGGACCAGCACGCCGCGGTCGTCCGAGCGGGCGGCGACGTACTCCTTGGCGACGAGGTTCATGCCGTCGCGCAGCGAGGTGACGAGCATGACGTCCGCCGCGAGGTACAGCGCGGCCATCTCCTCGGGCGGGTAGGAGTGGTGCAGGTAGTGGATCGCGGCGTGCCCGATCTCCGCGTACTCGCCGTTGATCCGCCCGACCGCGCCCTCGACGTGCTCGCGCAGCTCCTGATAGGCGTCGACGTTCTCGCGGCTCGGGCTCGCGACCTGGACGAGCGTGGCGTGCTCGACGTCGAGGCGCCCGTCCTGCAGCAGCTCGCCGTACGCCTTGATGCGGTGCCGGATGCCCTTGGTGTAGTCGAGGCGGTCGACGCCGAGCATCATGACGTCCGGGTCGCCGAGGTCGGCGCGGATCTCGCGCGAGCGCTGCTGGACCTCGGGCGTGCGGGCGAGCTCGTCGAACCGGCGCGAGTCGATCGAGATGGGGAACGCGGCAGCGCGGACGTGGCGGTCGCGCCCGTCCTCGCCCGGGACCGTGATGATCGGCCCGCGCGTCGTGTGGGCGCGCAGCCGCCGCACCGCACGGATGAAGTTCGCGGCGTCGCCCGCGCGCTGGAAGCCCACGAGGTCCGCGCCGAGGAGGCCGTCGAGCACCTGCCGGCGCCACGGGAGCTGCTGGAACAGCTCGAGCGGCGGGAAGGGGATGTGGTTGAAGAACCCGATCCGCACGTCGGGGCGCTGGGCGCGGATCATCTGCGGCACGAGCTGGAGCTGGTAGTCGTGCACCCACACGACGCCGCCCGGCGACACCTGCGCGACCGCGGCGTCGGCGAAGCGCTGGTTGACGCGGCGGTACGCCTCCCACCACGTGCGGTGGTACGTGGGCGGCGAGATGACGTCGTGGTACAGCGGCCAGAGCGTGTCGTTGGAGAAGCCCTCGTAGTAGCGCTCGATCTCGTCCGCGGAGAGGGTGACGGGCACGAGCCGCATGTCGTCGGCGTCGAACGGGTCGCTCGCGAGGTCGGGCGCGCCGGACCATCCGACCCAGGCGCCGTCGGACGCCTGCATGACCGGCTCGAGCGCCGTGACGAGACCGCCGGGCGAGCGGTTCCACTCGACGTGGCCGCCGGGTCCGACCGTGAAGTCCACGGGCAGCCGGTTGGCCACCACGACGAGATCGAATCCGTCTTTGCCTGTCAATGGACTTCTCCTTGAGCTTCGATGGATCGCGCCTGGGCGACCCAGGGTAGTCGTGCCGCCCGGCGCGCGGACGGGACGTCCGTCCCGGGCCGACCCGCCCACCAGGTCGGCCGGGCCCGTCCGGAAGGCGACGACCGGCCCGCTGCCGCTACCTTGTCACCATGGAGGAGCCCACGCAGCGCGTCGACGCGCGGACCGCCCCGGGCGGCCCGGCGCGCGGGCCCGCACCGGGGAGCGAGGTCGGGGGCTACCTCATCGGCTCGCGGCTCGGGTCGGGCGCCATGGGCACCGTCCACAGCGCGCACGACGGCGGCGGGAACCTCGTCGCGATCAAGCTCCTGCACGCGCACGTCGACCTCGACGCCGCGGCCCAGGGACGCGAGCGGCTGCGGCGCGAGGCGCTCGCCCTGCAGCGCCTGCGCCACCCCGCCGTCGCGCAGATCCTCGACGTCGAGCTCGACGGACCCGACGCGTTCATCGTCACCGAGCTCGTCGACGGCCCGACCCTCGAGGACGAGGTCGCCGAGGGCGGCCCGCTCGACCCGTGGGACCTCTACGAGCTCGCCGACCAGCTCGCCGCCGCGCTCGAGTCCGTGCACGCGGCCGGCGTCGTGCACCGCGACCTCAAGCCGAGCAACGTCATGGTCTCCTCGCGCGGCCCGGTGCTCATCGACTTCGGCATCGCGCAGGGCCTGGAGGACGCGCGCGTCACGTCGACCGGCCTCGTCATGGGGACGCCGGGCTACCTCGCGCCCGAGCTGCTCGAGGGCGCCGCCCCGGGCGTCGGGAGCGACTGGTGGGGCTGGGCCGCGCTCCTCGCCTACGCCGCGACGGGCCGGGCCCCGTTCGGGGTGCGACCGACCGACGTCGTCCTGGCCCGTGCCCGCAGCGGGCGGCCCGACCTCGCCGGCCTCGGGCCGGTCACGGCCCGCGTGCTCGCCGGGGCCCTGCACGCGGACCCCGCGCAGCGGCTCGGCCCGACGGAGGTCGTCGCCGCCCTGCGGCACGCCGCCGACACGGGCGACGCGGCCCCCGCGACCCAGGTCGTCGGGCCGCCCACCGGTCCCACGCAGGTCGTGCCGCCGGTCGCCGTCGTCCCGGGCGGCACCGGCGCCCAGGCGTGGACCGGCCGGGCGCAGGTCGTGCCACCGCCCCTGCCCACCTCGCAGTCCCAGGTCAACGACGGCCGCACCATGGCCGTGCCGACGGGCCACGACCTTCTGGACGACCTCGGGGCCCCGCCCGTCGGGGAGGACGGCGAGCCGCTCTACGTGCGGCCCGTGCCCGCCGCGCGCCGCACCGCGCTGCTCCTCCTCGCGGCCCCGCTCGTCCTCCTCGGGATGCTGCACCCGGGCGTCGCGTTCGTCGTGCTCTCCGTGCTGGTCGTCCTCGCGCGCGTCGTCGGGGTGACGACGGAGTCGCTGCACGCACGGCGCGAGCGGCGCGGCGTCTCGCCCCGGGACACGGTGCGGGCCGTCGCGGCCTCGCCCTGGTACGTCGTGCGCGCCACGGTCGGGGCGCTCCCGTCGCTGCTCGTCGCGGCCTGCGCGGGGGTGCTCGTCGTCGTGGCCGGGTGGTGGCTGCTGGAGTCCGACCGCTGGGTCGTCGTCGAGGGCACGGACGGCGGCAACTCGCCGGTCGTCACGACCGTGGTCCTGGGACTCGCGTCGTTCGCGGCCGTCGTGCTCGCGTGGTCCGGGCCGCTGACCCACCTCACGCGCTACGGGACGCGGACCGCGCTCGCGCGGCTCGCCCCGGGCCGCACCGGGACCCTGGTCCTCGCGGGACTCGGGCTCGCCCTCACGATCCTGTGCGTCGTCCTCCTCGCCGGCGACCCCGAGGTGACGTGGTGGCCGTTCCCCGGGCCCCCGTCGCTGCGCTGAGCGCCCGGCCAGGTCGACCGACCCGTCCTGGACGTTCCCAGCCCGCTACCAGCACGCATGCGTAGGATGGGCGCCGTGCTCCGGACGACGGTGCCGCGCGCGTGGTCGCGCGGCGTGACGCGCACGTCCGTCGTGCCCGTGACCGGCCGGTTCCTCGGCCCCGCCCTCCTGCTCCTCACGCTCCTCGCCGCCCTGGTGACGCAGCTCGCCGACCGCGGGTACGCCGTCGTGCACCAGTGCGTCACGGTGCCGGGGGCGTGGGGCGTCGCCGGGATGCACCTCGCGCTCGTCCACGAGACCCCCGACTGCCCGTCCGGTACCGCGCTCGGCGGCGACCCCGCCGCCATGGTCACCGTGGTGGGCGTGCTCGCGCTCCCCGTCGTGGTCGCCCACGCGGTGGCCGCGGCCGTCGCGTGGGGCGTCTCGGCGTGGGCGCGGCGCGCCCACGAGCGCTCACGGGCCGTCGTGAGCGGCGCGGCGCGCGTGCTGCGCACCGTCCTGCGGGGCGCCGCGCGCCCGGTGGGCGCGCTCGTGACGGGTGCCCGGCGGGTCGTCCGCCCGGTGCCCGACGCCGTCCCCGCCGCGCTGCACCACCTCGCGGACGCGGTGGTGCGCACGCGGCGCGGGCCGCCGCGGCTCGCCCTGGTCTGACGCCGCCGTCTGACGACGCCGTCGGACGCACGGCCCAGCGCGACCCCCGTCGGCGCGCACCCCGACACATCCCCAGCTCTCGGAACTCCCTCGGAGGACGACCATGCCCAGCAACGAAGCCCAGACCAAGGCCCAGCGCCGCGAGGCCGCGCGCGCGGAGGCCCTCGCGCTGCGCGAGGCGCAGGCCAAGCGCGACAAGCGGAACCGCCTCATCACGATCGGAGCGCTCGTCGCGGGCGTCCTCGTCCTCGTCGGCGTGTTCCTCGCCGTGTGGATCCCGGCCATGAAGGACCAGAACAAGACGATCGACGCCGTCGCGGCCGGCAACCTCGCCGACGTGACCAGTCCGTCCACCGCGCGCGACGACGGGGGCATCCCCCTCGGCGCCGACGGCACCGCCGGGACGGAGAACGACGGCGCGGTCGAGGTCGGCGTGTACCTCGACTACATGTGCCCCATCTGCGGCCAGTTCGAGGAGACGAACGGCCCGACGCTCGACCAGCTCCGCGAGTCGGGCGACGTGACCGTCGTGCTGCACCCCGTCGCGATCCTCGACCGCATGGCGAACGCGCAGCAGTTCTCGACCCGCTCCGCGGCGGCCGCCGCGTGGATCGCGGACCGCGCGCCGGAGCAGATGAACGCGTTCAACGCGATCATGTTCCAGAACCAGCCGGAGGAGAACAAGGAGACGCTCACCGACGAGCAGATCGCGGACCTCGCCGAGCAGGCCGGCGTCCCGGCCGACGTCGCCGCGGGCATCGCCGACGGGACCGCGGTCGAGACGTTCGGCGACTGGGCCGCCACCGCGACGAGCCTCGTCACCCAGGACGAGGCGCTCGCCAACCCGCAGTCGGGCGGCTTCGGCACGCCGACGATCACGATCGACGGCAAGCGCTGGGACGGCAACTGGAGCGACCCGAACGCGCTCTCCGCCGCCGTCACGGCCGCGCAGGGCTGACCTCGCGGGCCGGCGCCGCGAGCGGCGTCGGCCCCGGTCCCCGGCCGTCGGGCGAGCAGGTAGTCTGTTCGCTCGCCCGGCAGCCCGGGCGCGCCGCCTTAGCTCAGCTGGTAGAGCACTCGCCTTGTAAGCGAAAGGTCGTCGGTTCGAACCCGACAGGCGGCTCCACCACGACGCCCCCGGTTCCGTGCGGAACCGGGGGCGTCGTCGTGTCGGCGCGCTCCGTGAGATCGGCAGCTTCTGCCCGGATCGGCAGTCGCGACCGCCGATCTCGGCAGACACCGCCGATCTCGTGCGCGTTCGGCGGTCCGCACCGCTCAGCGGTCGGCGAGCGGGACCGGGAGGAGCTCGGGCGCCTTCGGGAGCCGCCCGTCGCCCGACGACGTCCCGCGGAGGCGGCGCTGGGCCCACGGCACGACGTGGGTGCGCACCCACTGCGCGTTCTGCCGGGCCCGGTCCAGCGCCGGGACCGGCGGCAGGGGTGCGAGCGGGTCGTCCCACGCCGCGTCGTCGGGCGCCTGGCCCAGCCCGACGAGCGCCGCCTGCGCGACCCGCCGGTGCCCCTCGGGCGTCAGGTGGATGCGGTCCTCCGACCACACCCGCCAGTCCTGGAGCGCGCGCATGCCCCAGAGGTCGAGCACGTACGCGCCCTGCCGCCGTGCGATCGACCAGACGTGCGCGTTGTACACCCCGACGCGCGGGCGCGTGAGGCTCACGAGCGGCGACTGCGACGCGTCGAAACCGGTCGCCATGAGCACCTCGATCCCCGCCCCGCGCAGGCGTGCCACCGCGTGCTCGAGGTTGCGCGCGAGGCGGTCCACGTCGGCGTTCGGCCGCAGGATGTCGTTCCCGCCGCCCACGAGGCTCACGAGGTCCGGCTTGAGCTCGAGCGCCGCGGGGACCTGCTCGGTGAGGATCGAGCGCAGCTTGCGCCCGCGGATCGCGAGGTTGGCGTACCGCAGCGGCTCCTCGCCTGCCGCGACGCGCCGCGCGGCGAGGTGCTGCGCGAGGAGGTCGGCCCAGCCGCGCTGGTGGTCCTCCTCGCCGGGGTACGGGTCCCACAGCCCTTCGGTGAACGAGTCGCCGATCGCGAGGTAGCTCGACCAGCGGGGCGGTGCGTCGGGTCGAGGGACGTCGGAGGCGTCACCGGCCAGGGGAGTGGTCGTCGGGTTCTGCGTCGTCACCCGCCCATTCTGCTCCCGCCGCACCATGCCCCGTCGACCAGGCACCCCGGCGGGTCGAGCAGGCGATGTCGGCGCGTCACGCGACGAGGACGGGCCAGGACCACCTGCTCGGCGGGGTGGGGTCAGGTCGTGGGGAGGGTCCAGACGACCGGGGCGGCGCCCTGGGCGACGAGGAGCTCGTTGACGCGGGAGAACGGGCGGGAGCCGAAGAAGCCCCGGCGGGCCGAGAGCGGGCTGGGGTGGGCGCTCGCGACGACGGGGGTGTCGCCGAGCATCGGGCGCAGCGTGGCGGCGTCGCGACCCCACAGGATCGCGACGAGCGGGGCGTCGCGGGCGACGAGCGCGCGGATCGCGGCCTCCGTCACGGTCTCCCAGCCCTGGCCGCGGTGCGATCCGGGCTCGCCCGGACGGACGGTGAGCACCCTGTTGAGGAGCATGACTCCCTGGTCGCTCCACGCGGTGAGGTCGCCGTTCGCGGGCGTGGGGGCCCCGACGTCGTCGGCGAGCTCGGCGAAGATGTTCTGGAGCGATCGCGGCACCGGCCGCACGTGCGGCTGCACGGAGAACGACAGTCCCATGGGGTGCCCCGGGGTGGGGTAGGGGTCCTGCCCGACGACGAGGACGCGCACGTCCGCGAGGGGCCGCGAGAACGCGTTGAGGATCGCCGACGGCGCGGGCAGGTACTCGCGCCCGGCCGCGACCTCCGCGCGCAGGAAGTCCCCGAGCGCGTGGAGCTGCGGCTCGACGGGCGCGAGGGCCTCGGCCCAGTCGGGCGCCATGATGCTCGCGAGCGGGGGGCGGGGGCTCGGCGTCGGTCCGGTGACGGCCGGGGTGCTGCCCGGGGCGACGTCGACGGGCTGGGCGGGTGCGCTCTCCACGGCACCGAGCCTATCGGCCGCCCGGAGCGCCCCGTCACGCCTCCGGCGAGGACGAATGACACTCGTGTGGTTCGTGCGTACGCTGAGAGGCGGCCGCGCGCACCGAGGTGCGCAGGTCCCGTGACGAGAGAGTGCAGGGAGGGAACGATGAGCGAGGCGGCGTACGTGCTCGACGGACCCGACGCGGTCGGCGACCCGACCGTCCAGGAGGCCCCGTCGTCGGGCCTGAGCGAGCGCGACCAGGAGATCCTGGCGTTCGAGCGGCAGTGGTGGAAGTACTCGGGCGCCAAGGAGCAGGCGGTGCGCGAGCTGTTCGACATGACGGCGACGCGCTACTACCAGGTGCTCAACGCGCTCATCGACTCCCCGGCGGCGCTCGCGCACGACCCGATGCTCGTCAAGCGCCTGCGCCGGATGCGTTCCACCAGGCAGCGGGCTCGCACGGCCCGCCGGCTCGAAGGCCTCTGACGTGCGGACCGCCGTCGCCCGTGAAGTCCGGGCGAACTGGGCGTTTAGCCAACGGGCCTGACCGGGCTACCCTGTCGCCGTGACGAAGAGCCGCTACCCCTACGCGCCCGACGAGTTCGACGCGCCCGCGCAGCAGGGTGCGCCCGTCGGGGTGCACCGCACGCCGCGCAGCGGGTGGAGCAAGACGTGGCCGTTCCTGCTGGTCGCCGTCGTCTTCGCCGGTCTCGCCTACGGGGGCGTCGCGCTGCTGTCGGACAACGGGGCGACCGAGAACCCGCCGCAGGCGCAGTCGACCGACCCCGCCGCGGAGGAGACCGAGGCGCCTCCTGCCGACGAGACCGAGGAGCCTCCCGCGACGGAGGAGCCCCCCGCGGCGGAGGAGCCCCCCGCCGACGAGACTCCCGCGGCGCCCGACCTCGCGACGCTCATGGCTGCCGCCGACCCGTCGGCCAGCGTCCGGGTGCTCAACGCCAGCGGCATCGGCGGTGAGGCAGGGAAGGGCCGCGACGCGCTCACGAGCCAGGGGTTCACGAACGTCGAGGCTGCGGACTACGAGGGCGACCCGGACGAGATCGCAGCAACCACGGTCTGGTACGGCGAGGACCGCAGCGACAGCGCCGCCGCCGTGGCGGCGATCCTCGGGATCCCGGCCGAGCAGGTGAGCCAGCAGACTCTCCGGGCCGGTGACGTGGTGGTCATCGTCAAGTCGGAGCTCACGCCCGTCGGCTGACGACGGCGCGGTCTGCTCTCCCTGCTGTCGTGGTGGCACCGGTGTGACCTGCTCGTTCACCTCGCCATCTGCCTGTCGCGGCCACGCGTTCGACCTACCGCGCGCGCCACGGTCGGGCTAGGCTCGGGCTACCACGGGGCGGGGGTCGCCTCGCGGGCGACGATGCACGAGGAGAACGTCAATGGCTCAGGGCACCGTGAAGTGGTTCAACGCCGAGAAGGGCTACGGGTTCATCACGCCTGCGGCCGGCGGACAGGACCTCTTCGTGCACTTCAGCGCGATCCAGACCGACGGCTACCGCACGCTCGACGAGGGCCAGGAGGTCGAGTTCGAGCTCGGCCAGGGCACCAAGGGCCCGCAGGCCGAGCAGGTGCGGCCGCTCTGACGCCGCTCACGAGGGTCGCGTGACGGAGAACCTCGACGCCGTCGTCGTCGGTTCGGGCCCCAACGGGCTGGCCGCCGCCGTGACCCTCGCACGCGCCGGTCTCGCCGTGCGCGTCCTCGAGGCGCAGCCGACGATCGGTGGCGGCGCGCGCACGCTCGACCTCGGCCTCGCGGACGGGGTCGTGCACGACGTGTGCTCGGCCGTGCACCCGATGGCGTGGGCGTCGCCGTTCTTCGAGGCGTTCGACCTGGGCGCGCGCGGCGTGGAGCTGCTCGTGCCGGAGGTGTCGTACGCGCAGCCGCTCGACGGTGGCCGCGCGGGCATCGCCTACCACGACCTCGACCGCACGGTGGATCGTCTCGGCGTCGACGGCGCCGCCTGGCGCGCGCTGCTCGGCCCGCTCGCGGAGGGCTGGCGCGACGTCGTCGCGCTCGCCCTGGGCGACAAGCGCTCCGTCCCCGGGCGGGCGCTGACGCCGGGCGGGGCCGCGGTCGCCGCGCGGTTCGGCGCCGCCGTCCTCGAGCAGGGGAGCGCGGCCTGGGGGCGCCGCTTCCGCACCGAGGAAGCGGGCGCGCTGCTCACGGGGGTCGCGGCGCACGCCATCTCGCGGCTGCCCTCCCTGGCCGCCGCGGGCACGGCGCTGCTGCTCGCCTCGCTCGGCCACGCGCCGGGCGGCTGGCCGCTGCCGCGGGGCGGGTCGGGCGCGATCGTCGCGGCACTCCTGGACGACCTGCGCGCGCACGGCGGCGAGGTCGTGACCGGCCACCGCGTCGGTGCGATCCAGGACCTGCCGCGGGCCCGGGCGTACGTGTTCGACACCACGCCCGGCGTCGTCGCGGAGGTGTTCGGCGACCGGCTGTCTCCCCGGGCGGAGTGGGCACTGCGGCGGTTCCGGCACGGCGACGCGGCCGCGAAGGTCGACCTCGTGCTCTCCGGTCCGGTCCCGTGGGCCGATCCCGAGGTGGGGCGTGCCGGGACCGTGCACGTCGGCGGGACGCGTGCCGAGATGGCGCGTGCCGAGGCGGACGTCGCGGCCGGTCGGCACGCGGCCCGGCCGGTCGTGCTCGTGAGCGACCCGACCGTCGTCGACCCCGCGCGCGAGGTCGACGGGGCGCGGCCGTTGTGGACGTACGCGCACGTGCCCGCCGGATCGACGCGTGACGTGACGGAGGACGTCCTCGGTCAGCTCGAACGGTTCGCCCCGGGGGTCCGGGACCTCGTCGTCGCGTCGCGGTGCGTGCCGGCGGCGGAGATGGCCGCGCACGACGAGAGCTACGTTGGTGGCGACATCGCGGGTGGCGCGGTGAGCATGTGGCAGATGGTCGCGCGCCCCACCCCCCGGCTCGACCCGTACGCCGTCGGGCTGGAGGGCGTCTACCTGTGCTCGGCGTCGACGCCCCCCGGGCCGGGCGTGCACGGGCTCGGCGGCTGGTACGCCGCGCGGCGCGTGCTGCGCCGGGAGTTCGACGTCCGCGCGGAGCCCGATCTGGCTCCGACGGCGGACGTGGGCGCCAGGTAGCGCTCGCGATCGACGCCACGTCGCTACCTCTGGTGACCACGCCTCTACCTCAGGTGGCCTCGGCTCTACCTCGCCGGGTCGGCGGTGGTCGTGTCGAGCTCCACGAGCGCGAGCACGACGAGCGCGGAGCTCCAGGAGAGCGGCGCGACGGCGGCCGGGGAGCCGTCCGCCAGGACCTTCTCCGGGATCGCGCCGGACGCGGTGCGGTGGTCGTCCACCCAGCGGAGCCACTCCCGGGCGTCGGCCCGGTCCTCCGGGTCCGACGACGACGCGGCGGCGAGCGCGTAGAGCGTCGTCTGCGGCGTCCAGGAGATGCCGTCCTCGCGCCAGCCCGCCCCGGGCGCGAGGCCGCCCGCGGGTCGCAGCATCTCGGTGACCGACGCGCGCCACGCGACGTCCGCGCCCGCGAGCGGCTCGGGCTGGAACGGCGGCAGCACGAACGCGGTCGACGCGTCCCGCGCGCCTCCGGTCACGTGGCGCGGGTAGCCCTGCGACCCGAACGACCGCTCGACGGCCATGCGCAGGCGCGCGGCGGCCAGCGTCGCGTCGGTCGCCCGGCCGGTCTCGCCCGCCGCGGAGTAGACGTCGGCCGCGGCCTCGAGCCCGGCGAGCAGGGGGCCGGCGGTGCCGAGGGTGAGCGCCGTCGGCTCGACCTCCCAGTAGTCGCTCGACGGCGGGGGCAGCGGGTCCTCGCCGTCGACGAGCGCGAGCGCGTGGTCGGTCGCGGCGTCGACGAGGGGCCGCAGCTCCGCGGCGACCTCGCGCCGCTCGGCGGCGGGCGTCTCCTCGAGCACGACGTCGGCCGCCCACAGGACCCAGCCGACGCCGTCGGACTGGAGGCCGCGGTCGTCGGGCACGCCCGAGCCGTCGGGCAGGTAGCGCGCGTGGAACGACCCGTCGTCCTCCTGGACGCGGGCGAGGAAGCCGAGGACGCGCCGCGCGTCGTCGACGTGCCCGGTGCGCGCGAACGCTGCCGCCGTGAACGACGCGTCGCGCGGCCACACGTAGCGCCACTTGGGCGAGGCGGCGGCGAGCGCGGCGCCGTCGTCGAGGGTGAGGGCGCGCAGGTCCAGGAGCGCGGCCTCGCCGAGCGCGGCGAACGGCCCGTCCCCGCCGGGGACGACGCCGGACGCGAGCCAGGCGCGGGACGCGGCGGCGGCGTCCTGCGCCCGGTCGGGGTCCAGGAGCGCCGACGCGTCGAGCCGCGGTCCGGCGACCTGCGCGAGCCGGTCCGCCTCGCCGTCCGCGGGGTCGATGCCGTCGGCGAGCGCGACAGGGTCGAGCGCCGCGGGGTCGAGCACACGGCTGCCGGGGAGGTACGTCACCGCGGCCCCGGGGGCGAGGCGCAGGAGCGCGGTGCCGCCGTCGGGGGTGGCCGCGACGGCGACGCCGTCCTGGTACAGGTCGATGTGCTCGCCCGTCGGAGCCGCGACGGCGGTCGCGGCGGTGAGGCCGAGGGCAGGGACCAGCACGAAGCCGGCCAGGGCTGCTGCGAGGCGCCACGACGGTGTTGCGCGGATCACACCGCGCATCCTAAGGGGCGGCGCGGCGCGGTGGGTTTCGCCCGTCGCGATACGGGGGGCGGGCGCGGACGGGCTGTCTTGCACTCGCACGGTGCGAGTGCCAATAATGGCGTTAGCACTCTCGTCATGAGAGTGACAGAAGTGACCAGCGCAGGCAGCCGCTCACGCGGCTGCGGCGCAACCCACCAGGTCGACAGGTGAGGCCCGCCCCGGCGGCGTGACATGAACGCCGCCCGTCGCGGGCCGTCCGTCGCGGGCGCCGGCCGACCGCCATACGCCACCAGCGGAGGATCATTCCCCATGGCCAAGATCATCGCCTTCGACGAGGAGGCTCGTCGGAGCATGGAGCGCGGGCTCAACGCCCTCGCCGACACCGTCAAGGTCACCCTCGGCCCCAAGGGCCGCAACGTCGTGCTCGACAAGAAGTGGGGCGCGCCGACCATCACGAACGACGGCGTCTCCATCGCCAAGGAGATCGAGCTCGAGGACCCGTACGAGAAGATCGGTGCGGAGCTCGTCAAGGAGGTCGCCAAGAAGACCGACGACGTCGCGGGTGACGGCACCACCACCGCGACCGTGCTCGCCCAGGCGCTCGTGCGCGAGGGCCTGCGCGTCGTCGCGGCCGGCGCCAACCCGATCGCCGTCAAGCGCGGCATCGAGAAGGCCGTCGACGCGGTGACGGAGCAGCTGCTCAACGCCGCGAAGGACATCGAGACCAAGGAGGAGATCGCCGCCACGGCCGCCATCTCCGCCGGCGACCCCGCGATCGGCGAGCTCATCGCCGAGGCCCTCGACAAGGTGGGCAAGGAGGGCGTCATCACGGTCGAGGAGTCGAACACGTTCGGCCTCGAGCTCGAGCTCACCGAGGGCATGCGCTTCGACAAGGGCTTCCTCGCGCGCTACTTCGAGACGGACCCCGAGCGCCAGGAGGCCGTGCTCGAGGACCCGTACGTCCTCATCGTCGAGTCCAAGATCTCGAACGTGAAGGACCTGCTCCCGGTCCTCGACCAGGTCATGAAGGCCGGCCGCTCGCTCCTCATCATCGCCGAGGACGTCGAGGGCGAGGCGCTCGCGACCCTGGTGCTCAACAAGATCCGTGGCACGTTCAAGTCCGTCGCCGTCAAGGCCCCGGGCTTCGGCGACCGCCGCAAGGCCATGCTCCAGGACATCGCGATCCTCACCGGCGGCCAGGTCATCACCGAGACGGTGGGCCTCAAGCTCGAGAACGCGACGCTGGACCTGCTCGGCCAGGCGCGCAAGGTCGTCGTCACCAAGGACGAGACCACGATCGTCGAGGGTGCGGGCGACGCCGACCTGATCCAGGGTCGCGTCAACCAGATCCGTGGCGAGATCGAGAAGTCGGACTCCGACTACGACCGCGAGAAGCTCCAGGAGCGCCTCGCGAAGCTCGCCGGCGGCGTGGCCGTCATCAAGGCGGGTGCCGCGACGGAGGTCGAGCTCAAGGAGCGCAAGCACCGCATCGAGGACGCCGTGCGCAACGCGAAGGCGGCCGTCGAGGAGGGCATCGTCGCCGGTGGTGGCGTCGCGCTCATCCAGGCCGGTGCCGTGGCGTTCGAGAAGCTCGAGCTCGAGGGCGACGAGGCGACCGGTGCGCAGATCGTGCGCGCCGCGATCGACGCCCCGCTCAAGCAGATCGCCGTCAACGCGGGCCTCGAGGGCGGCGTCGTCGCGGAGAAGGTGCGCAACCTCCCCGCCGGCCAGGGCCTCAACGCCGCGACCGGTGAGTACGAGGACCTCCTCGCCGCCGGCGTGAACGACCCGGTCAAGGTCACGCGCTCCGCGCTGCAGAACGCCGCCTCCATCGCGGCGCTCTTCCTCACGACCGAGGCCGTCGTCGCCGACAAGCCGGAGAAGGCTCCGGCCGCCCCCGGTGGCGACGGTGGCATGGGCGGCATGGACTTCTGATCCACGCCTGACCTTCTCCCGGCTCGTCCGGGAGGTCGCAGGACATCGAAGGCCGTCGGCCGGGTTCGCCCGGTCGGCGGCCTTCGTCGTGCCCGCCCGCGGGAGTCCTCCTCCCGTCGCCG
Source organism: Cellulosimicrobium sp. CpK407 (assembly GCF_051844275.1). Taxonomy (NCBI): domain Bacteria; kingdom Bacillati; phylum Actinomycetota; class Actinomycetes; order Micrococcales; family Promicromonosporaceae; genus Cellulosimicrobium; species Cellulosimicrobium sp. CpK407. The sequence goes on along the minus strand of NZ_JBGNYC010000016.1, from coordinate 56,260 downwards.
GCGGGCCCGGGGGAGTCGCGGTACACGCACGTATAACGCCGTGTATACACGCCGGAAACGAACGCCCGGCAGGATCGCCGCCATGCACCTGACGCCCGCGGACACCGAGAAGCTGCTGCTCGCCGTCGCGGGCATGGTCGCGCGCGACCGCCGCGACCGCGGCGTGCTGCTCAACTACCCCGAGACCGTCGCCCTGCTCACCACGTGGGTGATCGAGCGCGCTCGCGAGGGGGCGGGCGTCGAGGAGCTCATGGTCGCCGGGCGCGAGGTGCTCGGGCGCGACGAGGTGATGGAGGGCGTCGCGGAGATGCTGCCCGACGTCCAGGTCGAGGCGACCTTCCCCGACGGGCGCAAGCTCGTCACCATCCACCAGCCGATCGCCTGAGCCGGACCGGTCCGGCGCACGCACGAGGCTCAGCGAGAGCGAGGCGACACATGGCAGGCATCCGTACGAGCGGCCCGGGCGCGGTCCGGCTCAAGCGCGGCACCGAGGGCGTGCCGGTGGTGCTCAACGCCGACCGCACCGACGACGAGCGGGTGACGCTGGTCGTGACGAACACCGGAGACCGCCCGGTCCAGATCGGCTCCCACCTGCACCTCCCCGACGCCAACGCCGCGCTCTCCTTCGACCGCGCCGCCGCGCACGGCTTCCGGCTGGACGTCCCGTCCGGCACGTCGCGCCGCTTCGAGCCCGGCGCGTCCGCGGAGGTCGAGGCCGTCGCCCTCCAGGGCAGACGACGCGTGCCCGGCCTCCAGCGCGGCAAGCCCGACGGCGGCGCCCTGGACCACCCGACCGAGCCCGTCGAACCCGGGGTCGCTCCCCAGGACCCCGCAGACGTGGGGAGAGATCCAGGGTTCGGCGGGCGGGGCACTTCCGAGGAGGACTGATTCATGGTCGCGATCTCGCGCGAGCGTTATGTCGCGCTGTACGGGCCGACGACGGGGGACCAGGTGCGCCTCGGCGACACCGACCTGTGGATCGAGGTCGAGGAGGACCGCACGTTCGGGGGCGAGGAGGCCGTCTTCGGCGGTGGCAAGTCGATCCGTGAGTCGATGGCGCAGGGAACCACGACCCGCGCCGAGGGCGCGCTCGACACGGTGGTGACGAACGCCGTCGTGCTGGACTGGTGGGGGATCGTCAAGGCCGACGTCGGGATCCGGGACGGGCGGATCGTCGCGCTCGGCCGCGCGGGCAACCCCGACGTCGCGGACGGCGTCCACCCGGACCTGCACATCGGCCCGTCGACGGACGTCGTGAGCGGCGAGGGCAAGATCCTCACCGCGGGCGGCATCGACTCGCACGTGCACCTCATCTCGCCGTCTCAGGTGGTCGAGGCGCTCGCGACGGGCATCACGACCGTCGCGGGCGGCGGGACCGGGCCGAGCGAGGGCACGAAGGCGACGACGGTCACGCCCGGTGCCTGGCACCTCGAGGCGATCCACCGCGCGCTGGACCGGCTCCCCGTGAACGTCCTGCTGCTCGGCAAGGGCAACACGGTGAGCGCCGAGGGCCTGCGCGAGCAGGCCATGGCCGGCGCGGGCGGGTACAAGGTGCACGAGGACTGGGGCTCGACCCCGGCCGCGATCGACGCCGCGCTGCGCGCCGCCGAGGACTGGGGGCTGCAGGTCGCGCTGCACTCCGACTCGCTCAACGAGGCCGGGTTCGTCGAGTCGACTCTCCGGGCGATCGGCGGCCGCTCGATCCACGCGTTCCACGCCGAGGGCGCGGGCGGTGGCCATGCGCCCGACATCCTCACCGTCGCGAGCCACCCGAACGTCATCCCCGGCTCGACGAACCCGACCCTCCCGCACACGGTCAACACGGTCGCCGAGCACCTCGACATGCTCATGGTGTGCCACCACCTCAACCCGCAGGTCGCGGAGGACCTCGCGTTCGCCGAGTCGCGCATCCGCGGCACCACCATCGCGGCCGAGGACGTGCTCCACGACCTCGGCGCCATGTCGATCACGTCGTCCGACGCGCAGGCCATGGGCCGCATCGGCGAGGTGGTCACGCGCACGTGGCAGGTCGCGCACGTCATGAAGGCCCGGCGCGGCGCGCACCCCGGCGGCGCGCGCGGGCCAGAGCTCCCGGCCGACAACCTGCGCGCCCGGCGCTACGTCGCGAAGTACACGATCAACCCCGCGGTCGCGCACGGGATCGACGCGTACGTGGGATCGGTCGAGCCGGGCAAGGTCGCGGACCTCGTGCTGTGGGAGCCCAAGCTCTTCGGCGTCCGGCCGAGCGTCGTCATGAAGGGCGGCGCGCTCGTGTGGGGCGCGCTCGGCGACCCCAACGCGTCCATCCCGTCGCCGCAGCCCGTGCTCATGCGTCCGGCGCTCGCCGACGCGATCGGCGCCGACGTGTCGATGTCGTTCGTCTCGCCCGCCGCGCTCGACGACGGCCTGGAGGAGCGGCTCGGGCTCGCCCGGCAGCTCCTCCCGGTCGCGGACACGCGCGACGTCGGCAAGGCGCAGATGAGGAACAACGACTACCTGCCGCGGATCGACATCGACCCCGAGTCGTTCGCGATCGAGGTCGACGGCGAGCTCGTCGTTCCCGCTCCCGCCGACCGGCTGCCCCTCGCGCAGCTCTACTCGCTGTTCTAGCCATGAGCGCGATGCCGGAGGTCGACGGGGAAGGACGCGCGGAGCTCATGCTCGCGCTGCTCGCGGACGCGCGCCTGCCCACCGGCGGGCACACGCAGTCCGCGGGCCTCGAGCCCGCGCTGCGGGCGGGCATGCCCGCGGCGCAGGTTCCCGACTACGTGCGCGCGCGCCTCGCCACGGTCACGCGCGTCGAGGCGGCCACGGCGGTCGTCGCGCGGCACGTCGCGCTCGCGGCCGGCCCTGTGCCCGACGGCGCGGGGTCGCCCCCCGCGGGCGGCGCGTCGTCCGCCGGGGTGCCCGACGGCGTGGCGTCCGTGGCGCGCGACCTCGCCGACACCTGGCTCGCCTGGGCGGCCCGGACGCCGTCGTCCGCGCTCCGTGAGACGTCGCGACGGCTCGGCCGCGGCTACCTCCGGCTCCTGCGCCGGCTGTGGGAGGGGCATCCGGCCGTCGTCGCGCTGGACGAGGCGGCGGTGCTGGTCGCCGACGCGCGACGTGCCGACGGGGTGTCGGACCCGGGCGCGGGCGCCACGTCGGCCACGCGAGCGGTGCCGGGTGCCGGAGCCGACCCGGGCGGCCGCGCGGCGACGGGCCGCAGGGCGCCGCAACCCCCACGACCCGTGGTGCTCGGCGTGACGGCCGCGTGCGCGGGGCTGTCCGCGCGGCAGGTCGCGCGTCTCGTCGGGTACGAGGACGTGCAGACCGTCGCCGCGGCGACGCTCAAGCTCGAGCCCGTCGACCCGGTCGTCGCGACCGGCTGGGTCGTCGCCGCCCAGCCAGCGATCGACGCGCTCGCCCGCGCCGTGGCCGACCTGACCGACCCCCGCGCGATCCCCGCGCACGGCGCACCGCTCGTCGAGCAGTGGGCCGAGCTCCACTCCCGCACCACCGAGAGGCTGTTCAGTGCCTGACATCCTGCCTGAGACCACTCCCGACACCCGCTCGCTGCGCCTCGGCGTCGCCGGACCCGTCGGCACGGGAAAGAGCTCGCTCATCGCGCTCCTGTGCCGCGAGCTGTCCGGCGTGCTGCAGCTCGGCGTCATCACCAACGACATCTACACCGACGAGGACGCGCGCTTCCTGCGCTCGGCGGGCGTGCTCGACCCGGAGCGCATCCGCGCCGTCGAGACCGGCGCGTGCCCGCACACCGCGATCCGCGACGACGTGACCGCCAACCTGCTCGCGGTCGAGGACCTCGAGGAGGACTTCGCGCCGCTCGACGTCGTGCTCGTCGAGTCGGGCGGCGACAACCTCACCGCCACGTTCTCGCCCGCGCTCGTCGACGCGCAGATCTTCGTGCTCGACGTGGCGGGCGGCGGGGACGTCGCCCGCAAGGGCGGCCCCGGCATCGCGCGGGCCGACCTGCTCGTCGTCAACAAGACGGACCTCGCGCCCTACGTGGGCGTCGACGTGCCACGGATGGTCCTCGACGCGACGGCCGCGCGCGACGGCGCCCCGGTGCTCGCCCTCTCGCGCCTCGACCGCGAGTCGATCGACGCGCTCACCACGTGGGTGCAGACGCTGCTCGCCGCGCACCGCGCGGGCGCGCACGTGCCGCAGGACCCGGGGCCGATGGCGCCCCACTTCCACGCGGACGAGGACGGGAACGGGTTCCTCCACACGCACGAGGAGGGCGACGTGGCGCACGCGCACGACCACTCCCACGCCGACGAGCACGACGGCGCCGCGGCCGAGCCGGTGGCCGCCGCCGGGCGCGACTGAGGCGCGGCGGCGAGGCGCCGATGGACGACGTGACGCGCGTCGGCGCGTACCGGGAGGCGGGTCGCGTGCGGTGTGACCTGCGTCCCGGCGCGCTGAGCCCGCGCGTCCTGTCCGCGGGGCGCGGCGTGGCCCGGGTCGCGCTCGTCGCGACGCGCGCGCTGCTCCTCGGGGACGACCACGTGCGGGTCGAGGTGCACGTGGGGGACGGCGTCGAGCTCGAGCTCGTCGAGGTGTCGGGCACCGTCGCGTACGCCGGGCGCGGCCGGTCGGCGTCGTGGGACGTCGACGTGCGGGTCGACGCCCGCGGCCTCCTCGTGTGGGACGCGCTGCCGTTCGTCGTCGCGGACGGGGCCGACGTCGCGCGCTCCACGCGCGTGACGCTCGCCGCGGGCGACGCGCACGGTGCAGGGGGCGTCGCGCTGCTGCGCGAGACGCTCGTCCTGGGCCGCTCCGGAGAGGCAGGAGGGCGGCTGCGCTCGCGCACGCGCGTCGACGTGTCGGCGCCGGGTGCCACCCGGACATCCGGTGGTGTCGGTGGGACCGGTGAGTCGGCGGCGCCGGAGGGGTCGAGACCCCCATGGCAGAACGACCCGGCAGGGCCGGAGCACGTGCGCGAGCTCTTCGTCGAGGACCTCGACCTCGGCGACGACCGCGCACTGCCCGGGATCCTCGGCGACGCCCGGGTCGTCGACTCGGTGCTGTGCCTCGGCACCCGGCCGCCCGCGCCCGCCTCGGTCCCCGAGGAGACCACCGCGCCTCGCCGCCCACCGCCGCGGACGTCCGCACCCTTCGGGCCTCTGCGGCTCGACCTCGACGGACCCGGCGCGGTCGCCCGCCACCTCGGCGCGAGCACCCACGACGCCGGCATCGACGTCGTCGTGGCGGCCTGGACGACGGCGGCCCGGGCGGCCCGGGCCGACCTCGCCGGCCCGCCACGCGACGCGACGCCGTCCCCGAGCGTCGCCGCACCCGTGGACACCGACCACACCGAACCCCGCACGACACTGCTGACGACAGGAGCCTGACATGCACGTCCCGGACCACTTCCTGAACGACCCCACGTCGGCGACGACCGCCGTGGTCTCCCTCGCCGCCGTCGGCTACGCCGCGTACCGGGCGCGCGAGGACCTCACCCCGCGCCGCATCGCCCTCACGGCGGCGACGACCGGGTTCGTCTTCGCCGTCCAGATGCTCAACTACCCCGTCGCGGCGGGCACGAGCGGGCACCTCATGGGCGGGGCGCTCGCCGCCGCGCTCGTCGGGCCGTGGCTCGGCGTGCTGTCCGTGACGCTCGTGCTGCTCGTCCAGTCCCTCGTCTTCGCGGACGGCGGTCTCACCGCGCTGGGGACGAACGTGCTGCTCATGGCGGTGGTCGGGACCCTCGTCGGCTGGGCGATGACCCGCGGGGTGCTGCGGCTGACGCGCGGCCGGGGCGCGGCCGGTGCCGCGGGCGTCGGGGCGCTCGTGAGCGTCCCCGTGTCCGCGGCGGTGTTCGCCGGGCTGTTCGCCGTCGGCGGGACGGTGCCGGTCCCGGTGGGCGAGCTCGTCGGCCAGATGCTCTCCGTGCACGCGGTGATCGGGCTCGGCGAGGCGCTCATCACGGCGGGCGTCGTCGGGCTCGTGCTCGCCGTCGCCCCGGGAGCCGCGGCGGTCGAGGGCGTGGCGCGCTCCGCGGCGAGCCGCGCCGTCGTGCCCGACGCCGCGGCCTCGCCGGGTGCAGCGGTCTCGCCTCGTCCTGTCGGGTCGCTCGCGGCGGCACCCGCCGGCGCGCTGCGCCGCGCCGTCCTCGCGCTCGGCTCGGGCGCGCTGCTCGCCGCGGTCGTCGTGTCGTCGTTCGCGGCGGCCACGCCGGACGGCCTCGAGGCGACGGCCGCGTCGGTCGGCTTCGCCGACGCGGCGCGCGACCACGCGTTCGCGGGGATGCCGCTCGCCGACTACGGCGAGGCCGGCGGGATCTTCGTCGGCGTCGCGGGCCTCGTGGGCGTGGCCCTCGTCGTCGCGCTCACGGCCGGGCTCCTCGCCACCGCCCTGCACGCGACCACCCGCCGCGCGGCGACCGCACCGGCCGCCTGACGAGCGTGCGCACCCGCGGAAGACCACCGAGGGAGAGCCCTGGTCGGCCGAGGTAGAGCCCTGGTCGGCCGAGGTAGAGCCCTGGTCGGCATCGGTTGATGAGCAGGCTGCGCCTGGCTCCCTCGCGCTGCCGCTCCTCGGCCTCGCCCTACCGGACCAACCGGATCTCGACGATCCCGCCGAAGCGGGTGTCGGCATGCCGAGGCCCGTCGGGCTCGAACCCGTTGCGCGCGTAGAAGCGCCGCGCGCGCGGGTTCTCCTCGGCCACCCAGACCTGAGCCGGCCCGGGCGGGACGACGACGTCGAGCAGGGCCTGTCCCGTCCCCGTCCCGTGGTGCTCGGGCAGCACGTACAGGGCGTACAGCTCGACGTCCCGCACAGGCGCGTAGCCACCGACTTCCCGCGACGGGCCGCCGATGCCGAACCCGACCACTGCGTCGTCCACCTCCGCGACGATGATCCGGCTTCGGCCAGGCGGAGCCTCCGGCCCGAGCCGGCGCTTCCACGACGAGGTGCGTTCCTCGAGGGTGGCGGTCTGCCAGAACGAGTCGGGCACGAGGTCGGCGTAGGTCGCGCGCCACACGGTGTGGTGCACGAGCGCGAGACGCGTGGCGTCGTCGGGCTCGGCGGATCGGAGCAGCACGGGGCGAGCGTAGTCGCGAGGTAGAGCTCCGGTCGCGCGAGGTAGAGACGAGGTTCAAGAACGCTCCACGACCACAGCTCTACCTCGGCCGACTACGGCTCTACCTCGGCAGACCAGGGCTCTACCTCGGCTGACCAGGGCTCTACCTCGGCCGACCGGGGAGTCTGCCTCGAGAGACGTTCTCGGGCGCGTGACCGGATCGTGACCGTGTGACACGTGCCGTTAACAGGACGGGCAGATCGGCCGAAACACGGCGTCACTAGCGTCGACATCAGTGGGCACCGCTACGGGCACAGCAACGTATACATGCCTGTACCCGGTGCTCGCGGCGAGCGACCGCCTGCCCGGCGGCCGCCGGCTCCCTGCTGAGAAACCTGCGCAGAACTCCGCTGTGCGACCCTCGCTGAAAGGACTCTCGTGACACCTTCACGCGCCACGACCCGTCTCGCCCCGGCTGCCGCTCTCGTCGCCCTCGCGCTCACGCTCACCGCGTGCGGCGCGAGGACGGAGACCGGCGACGGAGCGGGCGCCGCGACCAGCGCCGCCGAGAGCTGCGTCGACACCTCCGGCGACACCGTCAAGATCGGCTTCCTCAACTCGCTGTCCGGCACCATGGCGATCTCCGAGCAGACCGTCGCCGACTCTCTCGCCCTCGCGGCGGAGGAGATCAACGCCGACGGCGGCGTGCTCGGCAAGCAGCTCGAGATCGTCCGGGAGGACGGTCAGTCCGAGCCCACCGTCTTCGCCGAGAAGGCGGAGAAGCTCATCACGAGCGACTGCGTCGCCGCGGTGTTCGGCGGCTGGACGTCCGCGTCGCGCAAGGCGATGCTCCCCGTCTTCGAGGCGCAGGACTCGCTGCTCTTCTACCCGGTCCAGTACGAGGGCCTCGAGTCGTCGCCGAACATCTTCTACACCGGCGCCACGACCAACCAGCAGATCGTCCCCGCGCTCGACTACCTGAAGGAGCAGGGGGTCGAGTCGATCTTCCTCGTCGGCTCCGACTACGTCTTCCCCCGCACGGCGAACAAGATCATCAACGCCTACGCGGAGGCGAACGGCATCGAGGTCCTCGGCGAGGAGTACGCGCCGCTCGGCCACACCGACTTCTCCACGATCGTCAACAAGGTGAAGTCCGCGGGGGCGGACGCCGTGTTCAACACGCTCAACGGCGACTCCAACGTCGCGTTCTTCAAGGAGTACAAGAACGCGGGCCTGGGCCCGGACACCATGCCCGTCGTGTCGGTGTCGATCGCGGAGGAGGAGGTGGGCGGCGTCGGCGTCGAGAACGTCGAGGGCCAGCTCACGGCCTGGAACTACTACCAGACCATCGACAGCCCGGAGAACGCGACGTTCGTCGAGGCGTTCCAGGCCAAGTACGGCGCCGACCGCGTGACGTCCGACCCGATGGAGGCGGCGTACACGTCGCTCTACCTGTGGAAGGGCATGGTCGAGAAGGCGGAGTCGTTCGACGTCGCCGACGTCCAGGAGGCCGCGGACGGCGTCACGTTCGACGCGCCGGAGGGCTCCGTCACCGTGAACGGCGACAACCACCACATCGCCAAGACCGCCCTCATCGGCAAGATCGGCCCCGACGGCCTCATCTACACCGAGTGGAGCTCGGGCGAGCCGATCGAGCCCGACCCGTACCTCGAGGGCTACGACTGGGCCGAGGGCCTCTCCTGACGACTTCGTCGCTCCCGACCCGCTGAGTCCGGCGGGGACCGGGGGTGTGCGTGCCGGGTCTACCATCCGCCCGCTCGTTCCTCGCGGGCTCCCGCCAGTCCCGCCACGACCCGGCACGCACACCCCCGGCCCCCACCTCGGCGGTCACGTCACCCGTCCTGCTACGCACCCACCGGAAGGCACGACGCCCATGGATGTGCTGTTCTCGCAGCTCTTCGCGGGGCTGAGCCTCGGCTCGGTCCTGCTCCTCGCCGCCCTTGGGCTGGCGCTCACGTTCGGCCAGATGGGCGTCATCAACATGGCGCACGGCGAGTTCATGATGGCGGGCGCCTACACGGCGTTTGTCGTGCAGGGGGTCGTCGGCAACGCCGGCGTCTCGCTGCTCGTGTCGCTGCCGCTCGGGTTCCTCGTCGGCGGTCTGCTCGGCCTGCTCCTCGAGGCGACGCTCATCCACCGCATGTACAAGCGGCCGCTCGACACGCTCCTCGTCACGTGGGGCGTCGCGCTCGTGCTGCAGCAGGTCGCGCGCGACGTGTTCGGCGCCCCGAACGTCGACGTGCGCGCCCCGGCCTGGCTGAGCGGCGCCGTCGACCTGTTCGGCCTGGCCGTGCCCAAGACGCGCCTCTTCATCCTCGCGCTCGCGGTCGTCGCGGTCGTCGCTCTCGCCGTCGTGCTCAAGGTGACGCCGCTCGGGCGGCGGATCCGCGCCGTCGTGCAGAACCGAGACCTCGCCGAGGCGAGCGGCGTCTCCACACGGGCGACGGACCGCCTGACGTTCTTCATCGGGTCCGGTCTCGCCGGCATCGCGGGGGTCGCGCTCACGCTCCTCGGGTCCATCGGCCCCACGCTCGGCACGAGCTACATCGTCGACGCGTTCCTCGTCGTCGTCGCGGGCGGCATCGGGCAGATCAAGGGCACGGTCATCGCGGCGTTCGCGCTCGGGCTGCTCCAGGCGACCTTCGAGTACTCGACGACGGCGAGCATCGCGAAGGTGCTCGTGTTCGTCGTCATCGTCGTCTTCCTCCAGGTGCGACCCCAGGGCCTCGTGTCGGTCCGGACGAGGAGCCTCGCATGAGCGCCGTCACCACCGAGAGCCCGTCGCAGCTCTCCGCCCTGTACCGCTCGTCACGCGCCCGCGTGATCGTCGGGTTCGCCGTCGCCGCGGTCCTGCTGTTCGCCGTCGCGCCCGCGACGCTCTCCACGTTCCGGCTCGGCCTGCTCGGCAAGTTCCTGTGCCTCGCGATGGTCGCCGTCGGCATCGGCCTCGCGTGGGGCCGCGGGGGGATGCTCACGCTCGGGCAGGGCGTGTTCTTCGGCCTCGGCGCCTACCTCATGGCGATGCACCTCAAGCTTGCCGACGCCGGGCCGGTCGAGGGATCCGGTGGCGTGCCGGACTTCATGATGCTGTACGGCTCGGGCGAGGTGCCGGGCTGGTGGGAGCCGTTCCGGTCGCCGGTCGTGACGATCCTCGCCATCGCGATCGTGCCTGCCGGTCTCGCGGCGCTGCTCGGGTTCGCCGTCTTCACGCGGCGCGTGCGCGGCGCGTACTTCGCGATCCTCTCCCAGGCGCTCGCGGCGGCGTTCGCGATCCTGCTCATCGGCCAGCAGGCGACGACGGGTGGCACCAACGGCCTCAACGGCTTCCGGTCGTTCTTCGGGTACGACCTCGCGGACCCGGTGAACAAGCGCATGCTCTTCTTCCTCGCCGCGGGCGCCCTGCTCGTCATGGTCGCGATCGCGCGCCAGCTCATGGTGTCGCGGTACGGCGAGCTGCTCGTCGCCGTGCGCGACCAGGAGAACCGGGTGCGGTTCCTCGGCTACGACCCCGCGAAGGTCAAGGTCGTCGCGTACGCCGTCGCCGCGTTCATGGCCGCCGTGGGCGGCGCCCTGTTCGTCCCGATCGTCGGCATCATCTCGCCCGCCGACGTGGGCGTCGTCCCGTCGATCGGGTTCCTCGTCGGCGTCGCGATCGGCGGCCGGGCCACCCTGCTCGGCCCGGTGCTCGGGTCGATCGCCGTGAGCTGGGCGCAGACGAGCCTCTCCGAGGCGTTCCCGTCCGGCTGGATCTACGCGCAGGGCGCGCTCTTCATCGTCGTCGTCGCGTTCCTGCCCGGCGGGCTCGCCGAGCTGGTCACGCGATGGCGCCGCTCGCGCCGCGGCACCGTGCCCGACGGCGGCGCACCCGACCCGGCAGACGGCGGCACCGCGGCCGGGGGCCGCCCGGGCGAGCCGGACCCTCGTGACCCGACGGCCGAGGCGCCGACCGCCGTCGACCACGACCCCGCCACCTCCGGGAGGACCGCATGACCACGCAACCCACCGGACCGGCGTCGGGCACGGCGCCGGCGCCCGAGGCGGGCGCCGTCCTCGAGACCGGCGTCGCGGGCGACGGGCTCGACCTCGAGGCGGCGCAGTCCGTCCTCGGCGTCGACGACTCGCGCTTCCGGCACGACTACCTCGAGGTGCGCGACCTGCGCGTCGAGTTCGACGGGTTCGTCGCCGTCCAGGGCGTCGACCTCACCGTCACCGCGGGGGACCTCCGGTTCCTCATCGGGCCCAACGGCGCGGGCAAGACGACGATCGTCGACGCGATCACGGGCCTCGCCGCGGCGTCGGGGTCGGTGCAGTTCGGCGGGGTCGACCTGCTCGGCAAGAAGACGCACCGCATCGCGCGGGCCGGCGTCGGGCGGACGTTCCAGACGGCGAGCGTGTTCGAGGAGCTCAGCGTGCTCCAGAACCTCGACATCGCCGCGGGGGCGGGCCGCGGGCCGCTCGCGCTCCTGCGGCGTCGGACGTCGACGCCCGAGGCCGTCGAGCAGGCGCTCGAGACCGTGGGCCTCGCGCATCTGCGCGACGTCCAGGCCGGGATCCTCGCGCACGGGCAGAAGCAGTGGCTCGAGATCGGGATGCTGCTCGTCCAGGACGCTCGCCTGCTGCTGCTCGACGAGCCCGTCGCGGGCATGAGCCAGGCCGAGCGCGAGCAGACCGGGGAGCTGCTGCAACGGATCGGCGCCCAGCGGACGGTCGTCGTCGTCGAGCACGACATGGAGTTCCTCCGGGCGTTCGCGTCCTCGGTGACGGTGCTGCACCTCGGGCAGGTGCTCGCCGAGGGCACGTACGCCGAGGTGCAGGCCGACCCGCGCGTGCAGGAGGTCTACCTCGGCAGCGCGGGCGCGACCCGCGGTGCCCGACGGCGGGGCGAGGCGCCCACGTCGGCGGCCCCGACGACCGACGAGAAGGAGGCGTGATGCTCGAGCTCACGGGCCTGCACGCGGGCTACGGCCGGACGATGGTGCTGCACGGCGTCGACCTCGCGGTGCCGACGGGCGGTGTCGCCGCCGTGCTGGGGCACAACGGCGCCGGCAAGACGACGCTGCTGCGGACCGCGCTCGGGCTGCTCAAGGCCCGGTCGGGGCGCGTCGTGCTCGACGGCGAGGACGTCACCCGGCTGCCCACCTACCAGCGGGTGCGGCGCGGTCTCGCGTACGTGCCGCAGGGGCAGCAGTCGTTCGGCGACCTCACGGCGCGCGAGAACCTCCAGCTCGTCGCCGACACGTCGCGCGAGGGGCCGCGACGCCTCGACGAGGCGCTCGACCTGTTCCCGGCGCTGCGCGGGCTCCTCGGCCGACGGGCCGGGCTCCTGTCCGGCGGGCAGCGGCAGCAGCTCGCGATAGCGCGCGCCCTCGTCACCGGCCCGCGCGTGCTCGTGCTCGACGAGCCGACCGAGGGCATCCAGCCGTCCGTCGTCACCGAGATCGAGGACGCGATCCTCACGCTCACCGACGCGGGCGGCCTGTCGGTGCTGCTGGTCGAGCAGCACGTCGGGTTCGCGCTCGGCGCCGCGCGCGACTACGTCGTCCTGCAGTCCGGGCGCGTGACGAGCCGGGGGTCCGGCGGCGAGGCCGCCGAGGAGAGCGTCCGTGCCGCGATGGCGGTGTGACGGTCCGGGCGGCGTCGACCGGCGTGCCGCGCGACGGCCGGACGGGGCGGCGCGGTGCGAGAGGATGGAGGCAGGGCAGGAGCACGACGCACGGGCCGGACGACCAGGAGACGCCGCATGGACATCGTGACCGCGCCGGAACCGGCAGCGACCTCGCTGCGCGACGCCGTCTACACACGGCTCCGCGCGGAGATCCTCAACGGCCGGGTCGACCCGCGCGAGCGGCTCACCGAGCCCAAGCTGAGCCGGCGGTTCGAGGTGTCGCGCACCCCGGTGCGCGAGGCGTTGTCCCGGCTCCTGTCCGACGGGCTCATCCAGCGCACCGACTTCGGGTACGCCGTCGTCGTGCCCAGCCTCGCCGAGCTGCGCGACCTCTACGAGCTGCGCGTGACGCTCGAGCTGCGCGGGGTCGAGCGCATCATCGAGAACACCGAGCTGCGCTACGACGCCGACGCGCTGCGCGACGAGCTCGCCCGGTGGGTCGAGCTGCGCGCCGCGCCGCCCGAGCCCGACCCGAGCTTCGTGCTCCTCGACGAGCGCTTCCACACCGTGCTGTCCCGGGCCGCGGGGAACGAGCGGCTGACCGAGGCGCTCGTCGAGGTCAACGAGAAGGTGCGCGCGGTGCGCATGTACGACTTCGTCGAGTCCGAGCGCATCCGGATCACCATCGACGAGCACATCGAGATCCTCGAGCTCGCGCTCGCCGACCGCCTCCCCGAGGCCCGCACCGCGCTCCACCTGCACGTGGGCGAGTCGCTCGCCGTCGTCATGGAACGAGCGGCCCGAGCCCTCTCCCGCATGGCCCTCGCGGTCTGAGGGCCCTGCGCCGAACAGGTGGTCCGGGCTCCTCCTGCTCGGCCGACGCGCCGGGATCGCCTGTTCGGCCTGCCGGGTCGCCTGTTCGGACGTGGTGACCTGACGTCGTGCGGACGACGCCCGGGCGGCACGGACGGGTTCTAGGCTGGGGCCGTTCTGTCCGACGGCGAGGCGCGGCCTCGTCCGCGCACCGGCCCGGGGAGGGCGATGGCCGCCACGCTGCTCGTCGCGAACCGCGGCGAGATCGCCTGCCGCGTGCTGCGCAGCGCGCGGGGGCTCGGGCTGCGCACCGTCGCCGTGCACTCCGACGCGGACCGCGGCGCCCGCCACGTCCGGCTCGCGGACCAGGCGGTGCGGATCGGTCCCGCTCCGGTCGCCGAGTCCTACGACGACGGTCGCCGGCTGCTCGACGCGGCGCTCGCCGCGGGCGCGGACCTCCTGCACCCGGGCTACGGGTTCCGCGCGGAGGACGCCGACTTCGCCGCGGCGGTCGAGGCGGCGGGCGTGGCGTTCGCGGGGCCGACGCCCGAGCAGCTCCGCGTCCTCGGCGACAAGGCGCGCGCCCGGGTGCTCGCGCAGGAGTGCGGCCTCCGGGTGCTGCCCGGGTCGCCGGTGCTGGGCGGGCTGGAGGACGCGCTCGGCTGGGCGCAGGAGATCGGCTTCCCGCTCGTGCTCAAGGACGCGGGCGGCGGGGGCGGGACGGGCGTGCACGTGTGCCGCGACGCGGAGGCGCTCGCCGCGGCGTGGCGGCGGGAGTCGTCGCGCCCGGGGTCGTCCGGGCGGTTGTTCGTCGAGCGCCACGTCGACCGGGCGCGGCATCTCGAGGTGCAGCTCTTCGGCGACGGCGCGGGTCGTGTGGTCTCGCTCGGAGACCGGGACTGCTCGCTCCAGCGCCGCCACCAGAAGGTCGTCGAGGTCGCGCCCGCGCCCGGACTCGACCCCGGCGTCCGCAGGGCCCTGCACGACGGCGCACGTCGCCTCGCGGCGCGCGTCGGGCTGCGCTCCGCCGCGACGCTGGAGGCGCTGCTCGACGTCGGTTCCGGCGAGGTCACGTTCCTCGAGGTGAACCCGCGGATCCAGGTCGAGCACACCGTGACCGAGGAGGTCACCGGTGTCGACCTGATGGGCTGGATGCTGCGTCTCGCCCTCGGCGACACGACCGTGCTCGACGACGTGCCGCCGTCGGGACCCGCGGTCCGGGGGGCGGCGGCGCAGGCGCGCGTCTACGCCGAGGACGTGCGGCACGGCCGACCCGTCGCGGGCACGCTCGCGCGGCTCGACCTCCCGGCCGGGCGCGCGGCGACGGACGACGGCGGCACCACCGCGGACCGGCGGCGCGCGGTCCGGGTCGAGACCGGCGCGAGCGTGGGCGACGAGCTCGGTCCGCACGCCGACCCGTTGGTCGCGAAGGTGGTCGTGCGCGCCGTGTCGCACGAGGCCGCGGTCGCGGGGCTGAGCGACGCGCTGGGCGACGTGCGCGTCGACGGCGTCCCGACGAACGTGTCGCTGCTGCGCGCGGCGCTCGCGGACCCTGCCGTGGTCGCGGGCACGGCGACCACGGCGACCCTCGCCACGGTGCGGGACCCCGCACCCTGGATCGACGTGCTCGACCCGGGAGTCCTCACGACGGTCCAGGACTGGCCGGGACGCACGGGCTACTGGGGCGTGGGGATCCCGCCGTCGGGACCGATGGACGACCTGTCCTTCCGCGCCGGGAACCGCGCGCTCGGCAACCCCGAGGGCGCGGCCGGGCTCGAGTGCACCCTGGCCGGCCCGACCCTCCGGTTCTCCCACGAGGCCACGGTGTGCGTCACCGGCGCGCCGGCGCCCGTCACGGTCGACGGTGCGCGCGTCCGGCAGTGGGAGCCGGTCGTGATCCCGGCGAGCGGCGTGCTCGCCGTCGGCGCGCCGCACGGCGTCGGGCTGCGGACCTACGTGCTCGTCAGGGGCGGGCTGGACGTCCCGGCGTATCTCGGGTCGGCGGCGACGTTCGTCCTCGGCGCCGTCGGCGGCCAGGCCGGGCGCGCGCTCGGGGCGGGGGACGTGCTGACCCCGGCGGACGGCGCCGCGCTCGCGAGGCATACAGGACCCGCTGCGGGGCGCCACGCCGGGGCCACCGGTGCGCTGCCCGCGGCGACCGGTGGCCGTCGTCCGGGGACGACGCACGGGCCGGGCCCCGTGCCGACCGGCGACCGCCCTCGGATGGGCCACTCGTGGGAGCTCGCCGTGACGACGGGACCGCAGTCCGCGGCGCTCACGGCGGCGGCGCTGGGCCGGCTGCGGACGTCGTGG
This sequence comes from Cellulosimicrobium sp. CpK407, assembly GCF_051844275.1. Taxonomy (NCBI): domain Bacteria; kingdom Bacillati; phylum Actinomycetota; class Actinomycetes; order Micrococcales; family Promicromonosporaceae; genus Cellulosimicrobium; species Cellulosimicrobium sp. CpK407. The sequence continues at coordinate 40,481 of NZ_JBGNYC010000016.1, read as the reverse complement.
TGGCGCGTCCTGCCGCACGCGGACCGGACCGGCGTCCGGCTCGCGGGTCCGCCGCTGACGTGGGTGCGGCCCGACGGCGGGGACGCGGGGCTCCACCCGTCCACCGTGCTCGACAACCCGTACTCGGTGGGTGCGCTGAACATCAGCGGGGACACGCCGATCCTGCTCGGACCGGACGGGCCGAGCCTCGGCGGCTTCGTGTGCGCGCTCACCGTCGTCGCGGGCTCCCGGTGGAAGCTCGGGCAGATGCGCCCGGGAGACGTCGTGCGGTTCGTGACCGTCCACGACGACGGCGCTGACCGGCTGCGTCGAGACGACGCCGCCCGCGCGGCGGCGCGCGTCCCGACCGACGTGCGTGCCGTGCGGGGGCGTGACGCCGACGCGTTCCGCGGGGACGACGTCCCGGCGGCACCGGACCCGGCGCCACGCGTCGGCGGCCGGCCGGCCGTCCGCTACCTGCGTGGCGCCGACGACGCGGTGCTCGTCGAGTACGACGGCGGCTCCGGGCTCGACCTGCACGACCGGCTGCGCGTCCACGCGCTCGCGCAGGGGCTCGAGGCAGAGGCCCCCCGGGGGCTGCTCGACGTGACGCCGGGGGTCCGCACGCTCCACGTGCACGTCGACCCGGACACCCTGCCCGTACCGACCCTGGTGGGGCTGCTGCGCGAGCTGGAGCAGGGCCTGCCCCGCAGCGACGCGATCGAGGTCCCGAGCCGCGTGCTCCGGCTTCCGCTGAGCTGGGAGGACCCCGCGATCCGCGACGCCGTCGAGCGGTACGCGGCCGGGGTCCGGTCCGACGCGCCGTGGCTGCCGTCCAACGTCGACTTCGTCCGGCGGGCCAACGGGCTCGCGACCGTCGACGACGTGCGGCGCACCGTCCTCGACGCCGAGTACCTCGTGCTCGGCCTCGGCGACGTGTACCTCGGCGCCCCGCTCGCCGTGCCGGTCGACCCCCGGCACCGCCTGCTCACGTCCAAGTACACCCCCGCTCGCACGTGGACCCCGTCCGACGCCGTCGGGCTCGGGGGCGCGTTCCTGTGCGTGTACGGCATGGCGAGTCCCGGGGGCTACCAGCTCGTCGGCCGGACGATCCCCGTCTGGTCGGCGCACACCCAGCGGCCGCCGTTCCGCCCGGGCGTCCCGTGGCTCTTCCGGTACTTCGACCGGATCGTGTGGGAGCCGGTCGACCCGGCCGAGCTCGCCGAACGACGCGCGGCGGCCCGCGCGGGGGTCCTCGAGGTCCCGGTGGAGGACGGCGTCTTCTCCGGTCGCGAGCACGCCGCGCTCCTCGCCCGGGAGGCGGACGACATCGCGGCGGTCGTGGCGGCGCGGCGCGCCGCGTTCGGGCGCGAGGCCGCGGCCTGGGCCGAGGCGGGGGAGCTCGTCGGGTCGGCCGCCCGCGCGACCGCGCGCGGCGGACGCGCGTCCGCCGGCGCGCGCGACGCCGCTGGTGCCTCCGCCGACCTCGACGACCCGTCGCGCACCGTCCTGCGCGCACCGCTGGGCGGGGTGGTGTGGCGCGTGGAGACGCCGCCGGGGCGACGCGTCACCGAGGGCACGCCCGTGGTCGTCCTCGAGGCGATGAAGCTCGAGCTGCCCGTGCTGTCCCCGTCCGACGGCCACGTCCTCGACGTCGTGGTGCGCCCCGGCGACCACGTGCGCGCCGGCGACCCTCTCGCCGTCGTCGACCTCGACACCTGACACGCCGCCGGCGCGCCGGCGCCTAACGCGTCGTGAAGAGCCGCGCGGCCCGCGACTCGGCGTCCGCGTACGTCTGGGCGGCCGCGCCGAGCGCCGCCGTGATGTCGTCGAGCGCGAGCTCGACGTGGTTCTGCGTGGTCTGCCACTGCGTCATCACGCCCGTGAACGACGTCGCCGCCCCGCCGCGCCACGACGCCTGCAGGTCGGTGAGGTGGCGCATCATGGCGCCGACCTCGGCCCGGATCGCGGTCACCGACCCGTTCACCGCCGCGCTCGCCTGGGCCACCCGTGCGCTGTCGACCTCGTACCTGCTCATGTCGTCTCCGTCGTCTCGTCGGCCCGCGGACCGTCCTGTGCCCGACACGCGCCGGGCGACGACGACGCTAACCAGGAGACGCCGGGCGCTGCGGGCAGCGACGGCGTCCCTGTGGACGACGGGTCAGGAGGCGGGGCCTGTGGACGGCGTCGACGCCTCTGCCAGCTTGCGCTGCTCCTTGCGCAGCCGCTGCAGCTCCGCGTCGAGGTTCTGCCGCGCGGGCTCCTCCCACGCCGCGCCGAGCGGGCTCGAGAAGAGCGAGCGGCGGTCGAGCAGCTTCGTGAGGATCGCGATCCGGGCCCGCACGTAGTCGGGCTTCGGGATGTGCGCGTACTCGTCGCGCACGTCCTTGAGGTACTCCTTGTAGCGCTGCGGCTCGGCGGCGAGCATCGCGAGGTCGGCGTCGCACAGCACCGCGCAGTCGAAGTCCGACGCGTCCGGCGCGTGCCGCACAAGGGCGTTCACGAGGTACGCGACGCGGCGGACCGCCGGCTCGGGGACCCCCAGGCTCGTGAGCTCGGCGGTCGCGAGCGTGGCGCTCGCGGACTCGTCCTCGCCGCCCTTGTTCGCGTACGTCGCACGGCCCTTCGCGTCGAAGATCGCGCCGTGGTACCAGGCGGCGAGCCGCACCAGGTCGGGGTCGTGGGTCTCCTCGGAGAGCTCGTCGACCCGGCCGAGCACGTCGGCGAGGTGCCGCCGGTTGTGGAAGTGGCGGTCCGGCTGGTCCCAGCGGTCGAGCAGCCCCTGCCCGACGGCGCGGACCTCGTCGTCCGGGGCGGTCGCCCCTGCGCCGCGGGCGCTGCGGACGAACGAGGAGAGGAACCACTGCGGTGCGTCGGCGCTGTAGACGCCCATGAACTTTCGCCTTCTTCGACGGACACTTCGACGGACACGAGGAGATGACGGAGGTCGTCGTCACCAGGTGGGCACCTGGCGCGGAGGCCCCCGCGTCGCCGCGCGGCCTCACGACCAGCCTAGGTCTCGCGGGACGACCCGCCATCGTAGCCGCACTCGGCGCCGGCTCGGGACCGCGGCGACGACCTCCGCGCGTCACGTCGTGCGGACCGGGGCAGACCCGCAGGTGGGACGGGGTGTGCGTCCGTCAGGAGGCGAGCGGGAGGTCCACGCGGACGGTGAGGCCGCCGCCCGTCGTCTCACGCACCGACACGCGCCCCCGGTGCGCGCCCACGATCGCGGCGACGATGGCCAGGCCCAGGCCCGAGCCGCCCGAGGCGCGGTTGCGCGAGGAGTCCGCGCGGTAGAACCGCTCGAACACCCGGCCGCGCTGCTCGTCGGGGACGCCCGGGCCGTGGTCGCGCACCTCGAGCACGGCGACCGTGTCGCGGGCGCCGTCCGGCACGTCGTCGGGGGGCGTCGCGGGGCGGACGGTGCCCAGCGCGATCTCGACCGGCGTCCCCGCGGGCGTGTGGCGCGCGACGTTCCCGACGAGGTTCGCGAGCACCTGGCGCAGGCGGTCCTCGTCGCCGACCACGCGCAGCGCGTCCGGAGCCTGCGCACCGGCCGACAGGCCGACCAGGCGGACGTCCCGGGTCGGGTCGAGCGCGTGCAGGTCCTGCGCGGAGTCGCGTGCGAGCGACACGAGGTCCACCGGCTCGTGCCGCAGCGGTCGACCCTCGTCGAGCCGCGCGAGCGCGAGCAGGTCGTTGACGAGCGTGCCCATGCGGGTCGCCGAGTCCTCGATGCGCCCCATCGTGTCGTCGACCTTGTCGGGCGTGTCGAGCGCCCCCATCCGGTACAGCTCGCCGTAGCCGCGGATCGTCGCGAGCGGCGTGCGCAGCTCGTGGCTCGCGTCGGACACGAACCGCCGCATCCGCTCCTCGGACGCCTCCTGGACCGCGAACGCCTCCTCGATCTGCGAGAGCATCGCGTTGAGCGACGCGGCCAGCGAGCCCACCTCGGTCGTCGGCGGGGCGGGGCGCACGCGCCGCGACAGGTCGCCCGCCGCGATGTCCGCCGCCGTCTCCTCGATCTCGCGCAGCGGGCGCAGCGAGCGGTGCACCGCCAGGAAGGCGATCGCGCCGCCGACGAGCGCGATGCCCAGGGCGGACAGGGCGAGCGTGCGCCCCAGGATCTTCACCGTCTCGTGGATGCCTGTCAGCGGCAGCGCCACGAACGCGCTCTCCACCGCGCCGTCCTCGGCTGGCCGTGTGAGGGCGATGACCCGCCACTGCGTCGGCTGGACGGCCACCCCGAGAGTCGAGGTCGTGGCATCCACGGTGAACGGTTCGCCGTCGAGGGCTCGCAGCTCCGGTTCCGACAGCGCGGGGATGTCGGGGACCCCGTACCGGAGCAGGGTGACGTCGGTCTTGCGCTCGACCTCGGAGCCGTCCGCGAACCGATACAGCACGTAGTAGTCGGAGGGCATGGTCGAGGCTGTCCCGGGCAGGCTCTGGAACGGCTCGTTCGCGAGGTCCTGCGCCGTCCGGTTGAGCTGGTCGTCGACCTGCTCGACCAGATAGCTCGACACGACCGTCGTCGTCACCACCGACGCCAGCCCGAGCCCGGCGGCCAGCAGGAGCACCGTGATCGCGACGAGCCGGGCGCGCAGCGGCACGCGCGCGAACCAGCCCCACCCCTCGGTGGGGACGGGTCGGCCGAAGGGGCGCTCCGCCGTCGGGCCGCCGTCGCCCGGAGAGGAGGGAGCCTCCGCCGCGGAGGTGTCGCCCGTGCCCGACGGCGCGGGGCCGGCTGGGGCCGTGCGCGACCCGGGGGGCGGGGGAGGGGGCGGTGGGACCGGTCGGGACCCCGTCGTCGTGCGGTCGGGGCCGGACGTCATGACGTCGTCGGCGGCTGGCGCAGCAGGTAGCCCACGCCGCGCTTGGTGTGGATGAGCGGCGGGAGGGCGACGGGCTCGCCGTCCGGACCGGGGACGGTGAGGTTGTCGATCTTGCGGCGCAGGTACGAGATGTACGACTCGACGATGTTCGCGTCGCCGCCCCAGTCGTACTGCCACACGTGGTCGAGGATCTGCGCCTTCGAGAGCACGCGGCCCGCGTTGAGCATGAGGTAGCGCAGGAGCTTGAACTCCGTGGGGGACAGGTCGACGTCGATGCCCGCGCGGCGGACCTCGTGCGAGTCCTCGTCCATCTCCAGGTCGGCGAACCGCAGCACCGCGTCCTCGACGGGCTCGGCGTGCGTGCGGCGCAGCACCGCGCGGATGCGCGCCACGACCTCCTCCAGGCTGAAGGGCTTCGTCACGTAGTCGTCGCCGCCGACGGTGAGGCCGGTGATCTTGTCCCGCGTGTCGTCCTTCGCGGTGAGGAAGACGACGGGCGTGTGCTGCCCCTTCTCGCGCAGGCGCCGCGTGACGGTGAACCCGTCCATGTCCGGGAGCATGACGTCGAGCACGACGAGGTCGGGGTCGACGTCCCGCACGAGCCGCAGGGCGCTCTGCCCGTCCGCGGCGGCGTGCACCTCGAACCCGGCGAAGCGCAGGGACGTGGCCAGCAGCTCGCGGATGTTCGGCTCGTCGTCGACGACGACGAGGCGTGCCTCAGGCGTGGTGCTCATGTCCTCCAGTGTCCTCCCGCGGTCTGGGAGTCGCCTGGGAAAGGGCTCCACCCGTGGTGCGTTCCGGAGACGCCGTCCGCGCGGTGCGCGTGGGCGGCGTCGGGCAGGATGGCGGACGTGCGGATCACGGTGGACCAGAGGCGGCGGCGACTCGTCGCGCAACAGCTCGCGCTCGCGACGGACCTGCCCGGACGGCCGGCGGCGCGCACCCCCGAGGACGTCGTCGACCGGCTGCTCGCCCTGCACGCCACCGACGCCCCGAGCGTGTACCTCTCCGTCCTCGCGCGCGTCCCCGACCTCGTGCTCGACGACGTCCGCGACGCCGTGTTCCGACGGCGCACCCTGGTCAAGGTGCTCGCCATGCGGCGCACGATGTTCGTCGTGCGGCGCGAGACGGTGCCCGTCGTGCACGCGGCCGCGGCGCTCGCGGTGGCCCGACGGCTGCGCGCCCACCTGCTCAAGCAGCTCGCGACGCTGCCCACGGACCCGCCCGTCGACGACGCGGCGACCTTCCTCGCCGCCGTCGAGGCCCAGGTGCACGGCGCGCTCGCGGAGCACGGTCCGATGGACGGCGCGAGCCTGTCGAAGGCCGCGCCGCTCCTGCGCACCGCGTTCCTGCCCACCACCGCCAAGACCTGGGACGTGCGCCGCACCATGACGTCCCCGCTCACGGCGCTGCTCTCGGCCGAGGGCGCGGTCGTGCGGGGCGAGCCGCGCGGGTCGTGGTCGTCCAACCGGCACGTCTGGTCGCCGGTCGAGGACTGGTTCCCGGGCGGCATCCCCGCGATGGACGAGGCGGTCGCGCGCACGGCGCTGGCCCGGTCCTGGCTCGAGGTGTTCGGCCCCGCGACGGTCAAGGACCTGTCATGGTGGACCGGCTGGAACCTGCGGGACACGCGCGCCGCGCTCGCGGGGCTCGACGTCGTCGCCGTCGAGGTCGAGACGGGCACGCCCGACGACCCGGCCCCGCAGGCCGGCGTGATGCTGCGCGGGACCGACCTGCCCGGCCCCGAGGAGGCCCCGCTGGAGGGGAGCGTCGCGCTCCTGCCCGCCCTCGACCCGACGACGATGGGCTGGGCCGCGCGCGACTGGTACCTCGGCCCGCACAAGGCCGCGGTCTTCGACACCATCGGCAACGCCGGCGCGACGGTCTGGTGGGAGGGCCGGATCGTCGGGGCGTGGGTCGTGCGCCCCGGCGGGGAGCCCGCGTTCCGGCTGCTCGAGGACGTGGGGTCGGACGCCGAGCGCGCCGTCGCCGCGGAGGCCGAGCGCATCGCGGCGCTCCTTGGCGGCGACGGCGTGACGGCGTCGTTCCCGACGCCCCTGTACCGCGAGCTCCACGCTTGAGCGCCACGGCCACCGTGAGTGCGGGGTAGTCGTCGTCCCGGACGTGCTGCGACGACGACTACCCGGCACTCGGCAGGGCGGTCAGAGGTAGCGCAGCGGGTCGAACTCCTCGAGCGGGATGATGCGCACGCGCGGCAGGACGGTCGTGAACGCCCCGGCGTGGTCCTCGAGGTCGAACACCTGCAGCCCGCGCCCCGTGAGCTCGGTGAGCCGCACGTTGACGAACTCGCGGAAGGCGAGGACGCCCACGCGGCGGTCGGGGTCCTCGAGCAGCGTCTCGACCTGCGGCAGGAAGTCGCCGTCGTGGCTCGCGAGGAGCACGTCGCCCGGCTGGTCGACGATCGCGTCCAGCATGCGCTGGATACCGATGTCGACGACCTTCTCGCTGCTCGACCCGGCGAGCGGGATCGGCCGGTAGCCCATCGCGAGCAGCGCCTGCACGAACGACATCGGCATCTGGCCCGACGACGCGTTGAGGAAGAACAGCGGCGTGACGTCCTGGCCCCAGGCCTGACGGGCGAACTCCACGATGCGGTCCCACCGTGGCCGCTCCTCCGGCGCGGGCCGGTGCCCCAGGACGTTCATGCCGAGCGTCGCGTCGATGTTCTCGCCGTCGACGACGAGATAGGTGCGGCGCGGCGTCGTCAGCGTTCGGCCGTCGGGGGTCTGGAGGTCGGACATGCTGGTCAGCCTATCCGCGCGGCGGTCGCCTGCCATGTCCACGACGTGGGTGTTTGCGTCGGGGTACCCCGGAGTGGGTACCGTCGGACCTCGTGACCACGTACGACACCGACGCCACGGCCGCAACCGGAACCGTCCGGATCACGGTCGTCCAGAACTCCCCGGACGTCACGCTCGACGGCTTCGCCGAGCTGCTCGCCGCCGACCTGCGGGTCGTGCGCGCGGACGACGGCGACGCGATCCCGTCGGCGGACGAGGTCGGGGACGGCCTGGTCGTCCTCGGCGGGCACATGTCCGCGCACGACGACGAGCGCGCGCCCTGGCTCCCCGCGCTGCGCGAGACCCTGCTCGCGACCGCGACGACCGGCGTCCCGACGCTCGGCATCTGCCTCGGCGCCCAGCTCCTCGCCGTCGCCGGCGGCGGCCAGGTCCAGGTCGCCGCGCCCCCGGGGCGCGAGGCCGGCGCGACCCGCGTGTTCTGGCGGGCCGACGCCGAGGCCGACCCCGTGCTCTCCGCGCTCGCCGCGGGCGACGCACCGGTGCGGTACGTGACGAGCATGCACGCCGACGCGATCGTCGACCTCCCGCGCGGCGCCGTCTGGCTCGGGTCGTCCAACATGTACCCCTACCAGGCGTTCCGCCTCGGCTCCGCGCTCGGCGTGCAGTTCCACCCCGAGACGGCGCGCGCGGGCTTCGAGGCGTGGTGCGACGCGTACGACGACGTCGACACCGCCGCCGCACTGTCCGGGTTCGACGAGCACGCGCCGGAGATCCTCGACGGCGGCCGACGCCTCGCCGAGGCCTTCGTCGCCGAGGTCCGCACGACCGTCGGACGGAGCGTCCCGGCCTGACCTCACGCCGCGGCCCTTCCGCGGGGGAGCCCGCGCGACCTGGGTTTCTCCTTCGGCGGACCGGGGGTCTCGCGGGCCGTCACCAGTCGGAGGTCGGGGCGTCCTGGGTCGTGGTGCCGGATTCGATCGCGGGCGTGACCTGGGTGGGCGACACCTGCGGCGCGGGGGACGACCCCTGCTTGAGCGCGGCGAGGCGAGCCTCGATCTCGACGGCCTCGCCGGACGTCTCGAGCTCGGCGAACTGGGAGTCGATGCTCGACGCCGCGACCTCGGCCTGGCCGATCGCCTGCGCCTCCTCGCGGCGGACGATCTCCTCGTAGCGCGAGATCTCGCTCGTGGGGTCCAGCACGTTGATCGAGCTGATGGCGCCCTGGACGGTCTGCTGGGCCTGCGCGCTCTTCTGGCGCGCGACGAGGGAGTCGCGCTTGGACTTCAGCTCGCCCAGCTTGTCCTTCATCATCGCGAGGCCGGACTTGAGCTTCTCGACGGACTCGCGCTGAGAGGCGATGAGCGGCTCGGCCTGGCGGACCTCGCCCTCGGCGGAGATCTGCTTGCCGAGCGCGATCTTGGCGAGGTTGTCGAACTTGTCGGCGTTGGCGGTGTCGCCCTGCTGCCGGTAGCGGTCGGCCTGCGTGGACGCGGCGGCGGCCTTCTGGCCCCACTCCTGCACGGCGGCGACGTCCTCGTTGTAGTCCTGCTCGGCGAGGCGCAGGTTGCCGATGGTCTGCGCGACGGCCTGCTCGGCGTCGGCGATGTTGTTCGTGTAGTCGCGCACGAGCTGGTCCAGCATCTTCTGCGGGTCCTCCGCGTTGTCCAGGAGCGCGTTGATGTTCGCGCGGGCGAGCTGCGCGATCCGTCCGAAGATGCTCTGCTTCTCCGCCATGGTCGTCCCTCTCTGATGAGCCGTCTCGTGCTGGTCGGTGCTGTGTGCTGGTCCGTCTCGTCCGTGGTCCGGTCTGGTCCGGGGGGCTCGCAGTCTGGTCAGAAGCGCCCGCCGCGGCCTGAACGCCCGCCCGACGAGCGTCCGCCCGAGCGCCCGCCCGACCGGCCGCCGCCGAAGCCGCCGCCGCCGGAGCCGCCCCCGAAGCTCCCGCCCCCGAAGCTCCCGCCCCCGAACCCGCCGGACCGGCCGCCGCCCCCGCCGCGCAGGATCGAGTCGAGCAGGATCCCGCCGAGCACCATCCCCCCGACGTTGCTCCCGCCGCCACCGCCGAACATCCCGCCGCCCTGCGACGACTGCCAGCTCGACGCGTCCTGCTGGGCGCGCTGCGCGGCGGACTGCGCCTGCGCGTCGGCCTGCTGCGCGCGCTCGAGCGCGGCGACGGGGTCGGTCGGCTGGAGTGCGCGGGCCTCGCCGAGCAGCCGGATCGCCTCCGAGAGCCGGGTGCGTGCCTCGGGCCCGACGGCGCCGCGCCGGGTCTCGATGAAGTCGTTCGTCGCGCGGACCTGCGAGTCGACGCGTGCCAGCGTGTCGCGCAGGAGCGCGTTCGCGCGCGCTGCCTGCTCGGCACGCTCACGGAACGGGGCGAGCGCGGCGTCGAGCGCGGCCTCGGCCTCGGTGAGGCGCCGCAGCGCCGTGAGGGGGTCTCCGCCGTCGCGCGCGGTCCCCGCCGCGGCCGCGGCGGCCTGCGCCTCCGCGAGGGCCGGGGCGACGGCGGGGTCCGCGGGGGCGAGCCGGCCGGCGTCGGCGATGTCGGACGTGATCGAGGCGAGGCCACGGTCGAGGCGCGGGCCCGACTCGGCGAGGTCCGCGCCGGCCCGGTCGACGGCGTCGAGCAGCGTGACCGCCTGCCCCACGGCGTTCTGCGCCGCCCGGGCGAGGGCCACGGCCGCGGCCCGGTCCTTGCCGGCCAGCGCCTCGCGGCCCCGGGCGACGGACTCGCGGGCGTTCGCGACGAGCGCCTGTGCCTGGTCGGGGTTCTGCGCGACGGACGCGAGCGACGTCGGCGGGTACGTGCGAGCGAGCGCGTCGAGCGTCGCGCGCGCCGGCTCGACGCGGGCGAGGACCTCGCTCGCGCGCTGGTCGGTCTCGTCGAGCACCTGCGGGGCGCGCGCCTGGAGGTCGCGCAGCTCGTCGAAGGTGCGCGACTGGGCGTCGAGGGACGCCGCGACCTCGTCGCACAGCGCGACGATGCGGGCCATCGCGTCCCGGGCCTGCGGCTCGGTCTCGGGGCGGTCGTCGTCGAGCTGCTGGCGCAGCATGAACGCCTCGGAGACCTTCTGCTTGCCCTCGGCGAGCGCGGCGGAGAACTGTCGCGTCGCCTCGAGGCCGAACTGGGCCTGCGCGAAGCCGAGCTCCTGCTCCGAGGTCTTCACGGCGTCGTCGATCGCGACGAGCGCGGCGCTCGCGCGCCGGTTGAGCTCGTCGGTGGGCAGGGCCGCGAGACCACCCTCCGCAGGGACCCCGCCCGGGGTGGTGCGGCGGCGCTTCGCGACCGACCGGACGACCAGCACGACCACGAGGACGAGCACGCCGAGGCCGAGCAGGACCCAGAACCAGGACACGCCCCCGGAGCCCTGGCTCGCGCCGCGCGCGACCTCGGTCGCGGCGATCGCGGCGCCCGCCCAGTCGTCGTCCCGCAGCTCGTCCTCCACCGCGGCGGAGATCCGGTCCAGCTCGGCGTCGGTGAGGGACACGTTGTTGTCGTAGGAGAGCCCGTAGCGGCGGTCCTCGGTCGCGACGGCGAGCAGCAGGTCGTCCACGCCGAGCCCGGACGCGTTCGCCGTGGCGTTCGCCCAGTCGACGCCGTCCATGCCGTCGAAGCTCGCGACGTACACGACGAAGAGCTGGAGGTCGGTGTCCTGCGCGAGGCGGTCGAGCGCGTCCTGGACCGCGTCGGTCCGGTCGCCGAGCACGCCGTCGGGGTCGGTGATCTCGTCGGCGACGTCCATCGGGGCCACAGCGTGGGCGGTCGCGGCGGGGAGGAGCAGGGCGAGGCCGGTCACGAGGGCGACGAGCGCCGCCGCGACGAGGGCGAGCGACGCGCGCGCGCCACGGTCCGCGGCGGCGCGGGGGAGCGAGGGACGGTGGGCCGTGCTCACGCGCCGATCCTTTCCCAGCCCCTGGGGTCCCGCAATCGGGGCCGGGGCGCCGTGGGGCGCACCGCCGTCGGCCGGCACGACGGCGGAGGCCCGCCTCCCTCTCGGGGAGACGGGCCTCGTGACGCTCGACCGGTGCGGTCGGTCACCCGCAGGTCAGCGCCGCGTAGGGCGCGCTGACCTCGCTCGTGACGCCTCCGGCGACCGCGCTGACGACAGCGTCGCCCGCCGCCACCGAGGCGGCGCGCACCGCGAACGACTGGTACGCGTTCGCGCCCGGGGCGACGCTCGCGACGGTGCGCGACCCGAACGGCGTCGAGAGCGTCACCGCGAGCGGCGCGTCGCCGCCGTTGGTCGCCCGGACCGCGACGTACGCCGTGCCCGCGAGGCAGCGCGTCGTGGCCTCGACCGTGACGTCGGCCTCCGCGGGGAGGTCGGTCGGGTACGCCACGACCTGCGGGGACGCGAACGAGCCGACGGCGGGAGCGCCCGTGTCGTTGACGACGTGCTCGATGCCGCCCGACCCGTTGAGGAAGACGCTCGTCATCGACCGGAACGTCACGCCTGCGCGGACGGGCGCCTGGATGCCGCTCGCGACGCGCACGTCGACGCCCTGGTTGAAGAACGAGTACACGCCCAGCCCGACGGCGTCGTGCCGCCGGACGTGGTCGCCCACCCGGTACGACGCGTACCCCGTGCGGTCGCCGTCCATGAACGCGGCCTGGCTCGGCACGTCGTAGGGGATCTCGCTCTGGTAGAAGACCGTGCGGCCGCGCTCGCCGTTCCAGATCGTCTGGTTCTTCTGGTAGTGCTCGACGAACAGGCCCGTGGCGGTCACGTCGTCGCCGTTCACGACGACGCCGTGGTCGCCCGTGTTCTGGTCCCACCCGATGCCGCTGCCGTGGTCCCCGCGCCAGGCCCAGATGTGGTCGAGCAGCACGTGGTCGCTGTTGACCTCGATGCTCGTCGTCGCCTTGCCGACCCACGGCCCGCCGACGCGGACGAACACGTCGGTGAGCGTCGTCGGGTCGGCGGCGTCCGCCACGTGCGCGTCCGCCGGACCGACGCGCACGAGGACGTCCGACTCGACGGGTCCGGCGTCGACCGTGATGCCCGCCACCTTTACGCCCGCGACGTCGCCGATCTCCAGCGCCGCGGTGCCCGACGTCGGGGCGAGGGACGCGTAGCCGAGGCCGAGCACGACCGTGTCGGGGTTCTCGACGCGGATCGCCTCGTCGAGGTGGTAGACGCCGGGCGTGAGCAGGAGGTTCTTGCCGGTCGCGAGGGCCGCGTTGATCTCCGCCGCCGAGTCGCCCTCGTGGGCGACGAAGAAGGCGTCGAGGGAGAGCTTCTGGCCCGCGTCGGCGTCGGTCGACCAGTCGACGCCGCGCGTCTCGGTCCGCGCGTGCGGCACGAACACGGCGAGGTCCTCGCCGTCACGGAACAGGAACGGCGCCTCCCGGCTCAGCGGGGTCGTGTCGAGCGTCGTCTTGTTGCCGGTGGTGCCGTCGGGCCGGGGGCCGAAGTCCGTGGCCGGGGCGCCCTCGACGCCGGAGAACACCATGTTCCACACGCCGCCGTCCCAGGTGCCGACCTCGGAGTTGCGCGTGTACCACTGCTGCTGCGAGCCAGTCACGAGGCGGCCCGAGACGCGCGAGTTGGCGAGGTAGCCGCCGCTCGCGTACTCGCCGAAGCGGCCGAAGACCGTGAGGTCGCCCTGGATGTCGACCCGGCGCAGCGGCGCGGCCTGCGACACCGCGAACCGGAGCTGGTGCGGGTCGGTGATCCCCGCCGGGAACGGGCGGTTCACGTCCTCGTCGACCGGGCGCTGGATCGGGTTGATCGCCACGTTGCTCAGCGAGCGCCAGAAGCGCGTCAGCGAGCCCGGGTCCTGGCAGCTCCACGGGTTGTTCGGGCAGCTCACGACCGGCTGCACGCTCAGCGCGCCGTTGATGAGCACGTCGTCCGGCTGCGCGCCGAGGCCGGCGATCGCGGTGTAGTAGCCGACCTCCGCGTTGACGATCCCCGTCGCCGTCGCGGGGTCGTCTTGGCCGGACGCGTCGCCGTAGACGCCGGGCTCGAAGAACACGGCGTGCCGGTCCTGGCTGAACTCCGCCTCGTCGTTGATCGACGCGAGGTAGGTGTTGATCTGGTCCACCGACCACGAGTCGTCGATGAAGACGACGTTCGGTCCGAGGTCGGGGTCGGTGGCCGGGGCGGCCGTCGCGGGGGCGCCAAGCGCCACGCCCGTCGCGGCCACGGCGAGCGCCGCCACGCCCGCACCGGCGGCGCGGGCTCGACGGGCTGTCCTGCCCGCGCCGGGGATGGTCGTCGAGAGGGTCACGGTGGGTGTTCTCCTTCGAACAGGGGGCCGGCACAGCGCGCCGACGCCGGCGCGACGTCGCGCCGATGCGGGGAGCCTAGGGCACAACTGACTGTCTTGTCAGTAACTTCCTGGGAGCGCTCTCACATCGTGGGACGTGCGCCGAGTGCTGGGGATCTGTCGGCAGAACCGCCCCGGACGACACATCCCCAGCACTCAACGGAGCGGGGGCCTCGTCACTGCACGACGCCCAGGTCCTCCGCGTCGACGATGCGATAGGCGTACCCCTGCTCCGCCAGGAACCGCTGGCGGTGGGCCGCGAAGTCCTGGTCGACCGTGTCGCGCGCGACGACGGCGTAGAAGTGCGCGGTGCGGCCGTCGGACTTGGGCCGCATGACGCGGCCGAGGCGCTGGGCCTCCTCCTGGCGCGACCCGAACGACCCGGACACCTGGATCGCGACCGAGGCCTCCGGCAGGTCGATGGAGAAGTTCGCGACCTTCGACACGACGAGCCGCGAGATCTCGCCCGAGCGGAACGCGTCGAACAGGCGCTGGCGCTCGCGGACCGTCGTCGCGCCCGTGATGAGCGGCGCGTCGAGGTGCTGCGACAGCTCCTCGAGCTGGTCGAGGTACTGGCCGATCACGAGCACCTGGTCGTCCGGGTGCTGCGCGACGATCTGCTCCACGACCCGGTTCTTGCCCGCGGCGGTCGCGGCGAGCCGGTACTTGTCCTCGGGCTCGGCGACGGCGTACGTCATGCGGTCGGACTCGGGCAGCGTGAGGCGCACCTCGACGCAGTCGGCGGGCGCGATGTAGCCCTGCGCCTCGATGTCCTTCCACGGGGCGTCGTACCGCTTGGGCCCGATGAGCGAGAACACCTCGTCCTCCCGGCCGTCCTCGCGCACGAGCGTCGCGGTGAGCCCGAGGCGGCGGCGCGCCTGCAGGTCCGCCGTCATGCGGAAGATCGGCGCGGGCAGCAGGTGCACCTCGTCGTACACGACGAGCCCCCAGTCGCGCGCGTCGAGCAGCTCGAGGTGCGTGTACACGCCCTTCCGCTTGGTCGTCAGCACCTGGTAGGTCGCGATCGTGACGGGCTTGATCTCCTTGCGCGCGCCGGAGTACTCGCCGATCTCGTCCTCGGTGAGCGTCGTGCGCCGCACGAGCTCGTCGCGCCACTGGCGCGCGCTCACCGTGTTCGTCACCAGGATGAGCGTCGTCGTCCCGGACTTCGCCATCGCGCCCGCGCCGACGATCGTCTTGCCCGCGCCGCACGGCAGCACGACGACGCCGCTCCCGCCGTGCCAGAACCCGTCCACCGCCTGCGCCTGGTACGGGCGCATCTCCCAGGGCTTCGGCTCCTCGCCCTCGGCGCGGGGCGGCGTCGTCGGGCTGAGCGCGATGGCGTGCTTCTCGCCGTCGACGTACCCCGCGAGGTCCTCGGCGGGCCAGCCGAGCTTCACGAGGACCTGCTTGAGGTGGCCGCGCTCGGACGGGTGCACGACGACGGTCGTGTCGTCGATCCGCTCGCCCACCAGGCCGGCGGTGCGCTTGGACTTGAGCACCTCGGCGAGGACGGCGCGGTCCGTCGCCTCGAGCACGAGCCCGTGCGTCGGGTGCTGCGCGAGCGTGAGCCGCCCGTACCGCGACATCGTCTCCGCGACGTCGATGAGCAGCGCGTGGGGCACGGGGTAGCGCGAGTACTCGATGAGCGTGTTGACGACCTGCTCGGCGTCGTGCCCGGCCGCGCGCGCGTTCCACAGCCCGAGCGGCGTGAGCCGGTAGGTGTGGACGTGCTCGGGGGCGCGCTCCAGCTCGGCGAACGGCGCGATCGCCCGGCGCGCGTCGTCGGCGCGCGGGTGGTCGACCTCGAGCAGGAGCGACTTGTCGCTCTGGACGATGAGAGGTCCGTCGGTCATGTGTCTCCTTGCCGAGGTAGAGCCGTGGTCGCGCGAGGTGGAGCCGTGGTGCCGCGAGGTCGAGGCGTGGTCGTGACCACGGTTCTCCCTCGCGCTACCAGGGCTCTACCTCGGCGGGGTGTCGGGGGTGACGGACGCGATGCGGTGGACCGCGACCGTCAGCTCCGCGTCGCGCGCGGGATCCTGCGCGCGCAGCCGTCCCGCGTCGAGGGTGAGCGGTCGGACGCGGCGGCGGTCCTGCGAGCCCGTCGGTCCGACGACCTCGAGCCAGACCAGCGCCCCGTCGGCGATCGCCTCGCGCAGCAGACCCAACGCGGCCACCGGGTCGGATGTTCCCTCCGCAGGGCCGTACCCGTCGGCGCGTCCGTTCGTGCCCGACGGCGTCCGCTCGCCCGCGCGCGTCCCGTCGCCCTCCGCGAGGGCCGTCCGTCCGGGCCGCCCGCCCGCGCCGTCCCCCGCGCGCTCGGCGGAGCGCGCGTCCTCCGCGCGCAGGCGGGCGACGAGGTCCGCGAACCGCTGCGTGCGCTCGGCGGCGCCGCCCGGCTCGTCGACGCGCGCCCCGGAACCGGGGACGACGCCGGTCCGCACGCGCCCGCCCGCGCGCCGCCCCGCGGTGGCGACCCGGCCGCGTCGGGACGGTGCGACGCCGTCGGGAGCGCCCCGCCGGCCGGCCCGGTCCGCGACGAGCACACGCCCGTCCGGGCCCTCGACGACCGCCGGCACGCCGCGGGCGCGCAGCGCCTCCTGGAGCTCCCCGGCGGGCGCGGCCGACGCGAGCACGGTCGGCGCGAGGAGCACGAGGCCCAGCCCGCGCAGCGCCGGGTCCTCCGCGATCCCCGCGAGCAGCACCGGGTCCTCCGCGCGCACGTACGACGACGCCGTCCCCACGCGGACCCGGCCGTGGCGGCGCGCCGTGTCGCGCACCAGGTACTCGAGCGGCTGCGGCACGGGGGTGCGCGAGTGCGCGGCGAGCTCGGCGAGGAGCTCGTCGGCCGTCGCGCCGCGGTCGAGCGCGCGCAGGACGGAGTCGGGTGTGAACCGGACCGTCGTCGCGGCGCCGCGCGACTCGACGTCCGCCGCGACCTCGACGAGCCGCTCGAGCGTGCGCGACGGCCGCCCCGGTACGATGCCCGTGAGGTCGCCCTGGAGCAGCAGGTCGTCGACCTCGGCCGGGAGCACCGCCTCGAAGGCGGCGCCGAGGTCCGTCGGGCCGGTCCCGGACGACGCCTGCACGTCGTCGGCACCGAGGAGGACACGTCCCGGGGGAGCGAGCGCGCCCGCACCGGTGACCCCGAGCAACGCGGCCTCGCGCAGCAGCCCCGCGACGGCCTGCTCCGGTGGCACCGCCCGCGGCGTGCGCCACCGCAGCACCGCGACGACGTCGGCCGCGGCGAGCGGGCGCCCGGGGGCGAGGTCGAGGACGTCCAGGACGGACCGCCGCAGCCGGGGCACCCAGGGGCGCCACAGCTCCGGGTCGAGCGCGGCGCGCAGGGCGCCCTTCTCGTCGCGGCTGCCCACGAGCCAGGGGGTGCGGCGCGAGCGCCACCAGCCGCGGGCGAGCGTCGCCCAGCGGTCGCCCAGGTCGTCGTCGAGCCAGTCCTCCGCGGCGAGCGTCGGGGCGAACGTGGGCGGGTCGTCGCCGTCGTCGGCCACGAGCCCCGCCGCCGCGGCCAGCTCGACGACCGCGGCCGCCGTCGGGTCGTCGACCTCGAGCGCGACGGCGGCCCGCCGCAGGTCGCGCACCCCGAGCCCGCCGGCGCGCAGGACGCCCGGCGGGTGCTCGGTCCAGTGCGTCACGAGCCGCGCGACGAGCCGCACGGCCTCGAGCCCGGCGCTCGCGGACTCCGCGTCGACCGTCGCGGGCGGGAGGTCGCGGACGTCCGGGACCGGAGGAGCCGTCCGGACGTCGCGATGGGTGCGGCCACCGCGCAGGGCGAGCCCGACCTCGCGCGGCAGCACGACGTGCCGCTCGTCCGTCGCACGCAGGTAGCCGTGCTCGACGAGCCAGTCCGTCGCGCGCCGCGCGGACGCGTCCGCGCGGGGGGCGACGCCGACGGGCGGTCCCCACGTCAGCGCGTCGAGGATCGCCCGGGTGCCGGGCGGGGCGTCGTCGGGCAGGTCGCCCCTCCCCGCCGCGCCCGCGTCGCCCGCGGCGAGGGCCGCGACGGGGCCGAGGCCGGCGGGGTGAGAGCCGAGGACCTCCGCGACGCCCGGCGCCGGGCGGAACCCGGCCGACCGTGCGCCGGGGGTCCAGACGAGCGCGAGCTCGTCGAGGAGGGCGAGCGCGGAGGTGACACGCGCGCGGTCGACGCCCGTCGCCCGCGCGACCGCCGCCGCCGTCGCGGGCGACCCCACGGAGTCGAGCACCAGCACCGCCTCCAGGACGTGGAGCGTCAGCTCGTCCAGCCCGGCGAGCGCACGCTCCAGGCTCGTCCGGTTCATCGCGCGCGCGGCGAGCGAGAGCAGGGTCGAGGGCGACGGCGTCGCGAGGTCGGGCCGCCGCCGGAGCAGCGCGACCAGGGCGGCGTCGTCGCGCTGGCGCAGCGACTCGCTGTACGTCGGAGCCCGCTCGGGCCGGGAGGTGGCCATCCGTTCGATGTTACGCGCCGGGCCCGGTCCCACGAGATCGGTGATCGCGGTCGAGATCGGCAGTCAGGACCGCCGATCTCGACGGAACGTGCCGACCTCGTGCCGGACCGCCGAGCTCACAGAGGCGGGAGGAACGGGTCGGGGCGGAGGCCGCGGACGACGTCGGGCGGGACGTGCCGCAGCACCCGCGCGACGACGTGGGACGGCCGGTCCCGGGAGGTGACGCGCAGCAGGCGGTTCCCCGTGCGCTCGATCGCCTCCTGCCGCAGCTTCTCCTGGACGAGCACGCGGCCCGGGTCCTCGCGCGGCGCCAGCCCGGACGGGCCGGTGCGGTACTTCACCAGGCCGTCGAACTCCAGCAGCAGCCGCCACCGCGTCCAGCCCAGGTCGACCCGCACCGGACCGACCTCGGTGCGGAGCGGCACCTGGGTCTCCGGGCGCGGCAACCCGGTCCGCAGGAGGACGTACCGCAGCCAGGTCTCGCGGGCCGACTCCGCGCCCGGGTCCGCGAGCTCGAGCACGTGCCGGGCCCGACGGGATCCGCGACCTCGCGGTGACCGGTCGAGGACGGTCGCGACGTCGGACCGCCGGACGCCCCGCGCGAGCGCCGCGTCCGCCACGACGAGTCCGTCGAGCGCGGGCATCGTGCGCAGGCAGTCGGCGACGGTGCGCGCGAGCGAGGTCGCGGTGACGCCGCGGATCGTCGCCCGGTCCTCGGCGCCCACCTCGCCGACGTGCCGCGTCACGTCGCGCGCCGCGGATCCCGACCTGCGGTACGGCTGGACCACGTGGGTCGTCGTGGGGAGTTCCCACACGGGCAGGCCGTGCAGGAGCGCTGCGGACGCGTGGCTCACGACGGGGTCGGCGCGCAGGGCTCGGGCGACGGCACGGGCTCGGGCGACCGCGAGGGTCCGCGCCGCCGCGAGGGGCGGGACGTCGGGCGCGGGTGTGTCGCGGTACGCACCGCGCCGCACCCGTTCCCACTCGCCGGTGGCGAGCCGGCGCCGGACCTCTTCCGGGAGGTGCTCGTGCGCGAGGTGGAGGGGGGTCGGGGGCTCTCGACTCGGCATGGGGAGAGATCGTGCCGTTCCTGAGACCACCGCGGGCCGGGCGGTACCGGAGCTGTGGACGACGACCGCGCGGTGCGGAGGTTGTGGACGGCGCCCCGGAGCGTCCCTGTGCCGTTCAGGGCCGCAGCACGCGTTCGGCAGGTTCTGCCGACGTCGGCACGTACGACCGCCGACCTCGACTCGGACCGCCGAGCTCGACTGTGTTCGCCGATGTCGACGGGTCCGGTGATCAGCCGCGGGCGGTGCGGCGGCAGACCTCGTCCCAGGGCGTCGGCTCGATCCCGAAGCGGGCGCGTGCCGCGGTGTCGTCGAGGACGTAGGGCCGCTCCCACTGGTAGGCGAGGTCGCGCAGCTCGCGCAGCAGCGGCGAGAACAGGCCGGCGGCGGCGAGGCCGGCGCCGCGCAGGGAGCGGACCCGGACGGGCGGGTGCCCGACGCTCGCGAGGACGTCGGTCAGCGCCTCGCGCTGGGTGCGGGGCGGGTTGCTCGGGGTGTGCCACGTGCGGCCGTGCGCGTCGGGGTCGGCCGCCGCGGCGACCAGGGTGCGGGCGGCGTCCTGGACGTCGGTGAACGAGTGCGGCAGGTCGGTGCGCCCGATCATCGTCACGGCGCGCCCGCGCAGGGCTGCCGGCACGACGCGCGAGACGTGCCCGTTGCCCCCGACGCCGGGCCCGACGAAGTCGGAGCTGCGCACCTCGACGACGCGCGCGCGACCGGCACGGTGCGCGGCCAGCGCGTCGGCCCACAGCCGGGCGCGCAGGACCCCCTTGTGGTCGGTCGCGACGTCGGGCAGGTCCTCGGTCATCGGCCCGTCGACGGGGCCGTAGGGGTAGAGGTTGCCGGTGATCGCGTAGACGGCGCCGGTGCGCTCGGCGGCGGTGAGCAGCGCGGTCGCGAGGGGCGGCCAGACGCGCTCCCACTGCGTGTAGTCGCCGGGGTTGGCGCAGTTGTAGAGCACGTCGGCGCCGTCGGCGACGCGGGTCAGGGCGTCGGCGTCGGAGGCGTCGAGGGCGCGGTGGGTGGCGCCCGCGACGCCGGTGTCCCGGCCGCTGCGGGTGACGACGGTGACGTGCGACCCGCGGGCCGCGAGCTCGGCGGCGACGTGCCGGCCGACGGGCCCGGCGCCGACGACGACGTGCCGGTCGGACGAGGACGGTGCGTTGGTCATGAGGTCTCCTTTCCGAGAGCAGTGCTCTCGCTTCGTCGAGGAGCATGGCACGGGTCGGCATCCATTGCAAGAGCACCGCTCTCGTTTGTGGGCGCCGCTCTCGTCTGTCACCCTGTCGGAATGACGGCTCCTCGCACGGCACGCGCCCTGGCGCGCGAGACCCTGACGCGCGACATCCTCGACGCCGCCCGCGCGCGCCTCGTCGCCGACGGCCCCGCCGGGCTCTCGCTCCGGGCCGTCGCGCGCGACGTCGGCATGGTGTCGTCGGCCGTCTACCGCTACTTCCCGAGCCGCGACGCGCTCCTCACGGCGCTCCTCGTCGAGTGCTACGACGAGCTCGGCGCCGCGGTCGAGGCGGCGGAGGCCGCGGTCGCGCGCGACGACCTGACCGGCCGGTGGCTCGCCGCGTGCCGCGCGCTGCGGGCCTGGTGCGTCGAGCGTCCCGGCGACTTCGCCCTGCTCTACGGCACGCCCGTCCCCGGGTACGCGGCGCCGCAGGACACCGTCGAGCCCGCGACGCGCGTCGTGCGGACCCTCGTCCGCGTCGTCGCCGACTCCTGGGCGGGCGGCGAGGGCCCCGCGCCCGCCCCGCCGTCGGCCGGGGACGCGGACGCGCTCGTCGCCCCCGCCGTCGCGTACGTCGCGTCCCGCGGGCTCGTCGCGGCCGACGCCCCGGCGGAGGCCGTCGTGCGCACGCTCATGGCCTGGACCACCCTGTTCGGCACCGTGTCCTTCGAGCTGTTCGGCCACCTCCACCGCACGGTGGCCGACTACGCCGACTGGTTCGACGCCGTCGCCCTGCGGGCGGGAGCGGACGCGGGCGTGGTCGCCCGGTCGGCGGCGCGCTGACCGGACCGACGGCGCGGCACGGCGGGCTCCGGGAGCGCGCCCGCGGTATGGATGCGGCTTTGCCGCCGCGTGGCCGGTAGCCTGGGGGTTCTGGTTCCTACGAGCACGAACGAGGTTCACGTGCCCACCGGCAAGGTCAAGTGGTTCGACACCGAACGCGGGTTCGGCTTCATCGCCAACGACGACGGCGGCGAGGTCTTCCTGCACGCCTCCGCGCTGCCCGCCGACGCCCCCGCGCCCAAGCCGGGCGCCCGGGTGGACTTCGGCGTCGCCGACGGACGGCGGGGCCCGCAGGCGCTCGCGGTCACGTTCCTCGACCCGGCGCCGTCCGTGGTCAAGGCGAAGCGCCGCTCGGCGGACGAGATGGCGGTCATCGTGGAGGACCTCATCAAGGAGCTCGACCGGATCCGCGACGGGCTCGGCAAGGGCCGCTACCCGGAGAAGGGCAAGGCCACGATGGTCGCCAAGGTCCTGCGCGTGGTCGCCGACGAGATCGAGGGCTGACATGGTCGCCGTGGCTGCTGCCGAGGAGCGTTCCCGGGGAGTGTCCGCGCGTGCCGCGCGCGACGCCGTGCTCACGGGCGCGGTCGAGCTCGCGCGCGCCGCGGCCCAGGAGGTCGCCGAGCGACCCGAGGACGTCGGGGAGCACCTCGGCACCTTCGCCGAGGCGGACCGCCTCATCTCCCACCGGTTCGCGTGCACGATGCGCGGCTACCGCGGCTGGCACTGGACCGTCACCCTCGCGCGCGTGCCGCGCGGGCGGACGGCCACGGTGTGCGAGGTCGAGCTGCTGCCGGGCGACGGCGCGCTGCTCGCGCCGTCGTGGCTCCCGTGGTCCGAGCGCCTGCAGCCCGGCGACGTGGGGCCGGGCGACGTGCTCCCGTTCCGCGCCGACGACCCGCGCCTCGAGCCCGGCTACGTCCCGACGGGCGACGAGGAGCAGGACGCCGTCGCGATCGACGAGCTCGCCCTCGCGCGCGCCCGCGTGCTGTCCCCGCAGGGTCGGGACGAGGCCGCCGAGCGCTGGTACCGCGGCTCGCGCGGCCCGACGGCCCGCGGTGCGGTCGCCTCGGCCGCGGAGTGCGGGTCGTGCGGCTTCCTCGTCACCCTCCAGGGCAGCCTCGGCCAGGTGTTCGGCGTGTGCGCGAACGAGTGGTCGCCCGACGACGGCAAGGTCGTGAGCCTCGACCACGGGTGCGGTGCGCACTCGGAGACCGACGTCGAGCCGCAGCGGAGCGACTGGCCCGACGCCGACCCCCTGGTCGACGAGCTGCACGTCGAGATCGTCTCCCTGCTCGAGTCCGTCGCCCCGCCGGCGGTGCCCGCCGAGGACGGGGCGACGGCCGACGAGGCGGCGACGGCCGAGCCGGAGGCCGCGGTCGCAGCCTCCGGGGCGCCGGCGGAGGTTGCCGACCCGGAGACCGCTCCGGAGGCCCCACCGGCCGACGCCCCCGACCCGGGGACCACCCCGGAGGCCCCGGCGGCCGACGCGCAGCCGGCCCCCGAGCGGGCGGCAGACGAGCCGCAGGAGTGACGGACGACGTCTTCGGGACGGCCGCGCTGCGCCGTGCGGTCCTGGAGGCGTGGCGGTCGTCGCCGACGCGGCTGCGCGAGGACGCGAACACCGAGGAGGACCACGCCCACGGGTCGTACCGGGGGCGCGTCGTCGTCGAGCTCGCGCAGAACGCCGCGGACGCCGCGGCCCGCGCCGGGGTCCCGGGGCGGCTGCGCCTGAGCCTGCACGCGCCGTCGGGACCGGACGAGCCCTGGGTGCTGCGCGCGGCGAACACGGGCGAGCCGCTGGACGCCTCGGGCGTCGCGTCGCTCGTCGCGCTCCGTGCCTCCGCGACCGGACGCAGCCCGCGCGACGCCGACGGTCGGACGCCCACGGTGGGACGGTTCGGGGTCGGCTTCGCCGCGGTCCGCGCGGTCTCCGACCGGGTCCGGGTCGGGACGGGCGAGCGCGCCGTCGAGCTCTCGGTCGCGCGCACGCGCGCCGCGCTCGACGACGTGGTCGCCGACCGTCCGGACCTCGCCGCCGAGGTGGCGCGCCGCGGCGACCGGCTCCCGGCGCTGCGACTCCCGTTCCCGGCCCGTGTCGAGGTGCCGCCGGGGTACGACACGGTCGTCGAGATCGAGCTGCGCGACGCGGACGCCCTCGCCGCCGTCCGCGCGGAGCTCGCCGACGTGGGGGACCCGCTCCTGCTCGCGCTCCCGGCGCTCGCCGAGGTCGTCGTGGCCGGGGACGGCGTCGAGGAGCGACGGGTCGCGGACGTCGCCGACCGGTGGACCGTCCTGCGGCGCGAGGGGACGATCGACGCGGCGCTGCTCGCGGACCGCCCGGTCGAGGAGCGTGCGTCGACGCGGTGGTCGGTCACGTGGGCGCTCCCGGACGACGGGGCGCGCACCGACGTGCTGCACGCCCCGACCCCCACCGACGAGCGCCTCACCTTCCCCGCGCTGCTCCTGGCGACCTTCCCGCTGGACCCGGCGCGCCGGCACGTCCCGCCCGGGCCGGTCACCGCGCACGTGGCGCGTGCGGCGGGGCGTGCGTACGCGGAGCTGCTCGGCGAGCTCGCGCCAGAGCGCGGTGCCGACGTGCTCGCCCTCGTCCCGACCGGGCTGCCGGCGAGCGCCGTCGACGCGGAGGTCCGCGCGTCGGCCGAGGCGGCGCTCGCCCGGACCCCGCTCCTGCCGCTCGACGCGCCGGTCGCGCGCCCCGCCGCGGGGGTTCTCCGTGCCGACGACGACGTGCTCGAGGACGGGGGCGCGGCGGCGACCGTGCGGCAGGCCCTGGTCACGCCCGCCGAGGCGTGCGTCCTCGCGGGGGACGTGGGCGACGCGCGCGTGCGGTCCGAGCTGGGGGTCGCCCACCTGGTGGACGTCCCGGGGCCGCTCCGTGCGGTCGCGCGGTCGCTCGGCACACGGGTCGTGGACCTCGCGGACGTCGTGGACGACCTCCCGCTCGTCGCCGACCCGGCGCGCTGGCGGTCGCTGTACGACGCGCTGGCACCGCACGCCGGCGACAGGTCGGTGCTCGAGGCCCTGGGGGCGCTCCCCGTGCCGCTGCTCGGCGGGCAGGTCGTGCGCGGCGCGCGCGGGCTCCTGCTCCTGGACGCCGGGCCGGGCGAGCCGTCGGACGGCGGTGCGCTCGACGCGCGCGACGCGGCCGAGCTCGGGCTGCGCGTGGTCGACCCGCGGGCCGCGCACCCGCTGCTCGAACGGCTCGGGGCACGGGCGACCCACCTCCGGGCGGTGCTCTCCGAGGGGGCGGTGCGCGAGCGCGTCCTGGCGGCCTCGGACGCGGCGGACGCGGGCGACGACCCGACGGCGGACGTGGGCCGGCTGCTCGCGCTGGTCGCTGCCGCGGTGCGCGCGGCACCGGACCCGGCGCGGGCGGGCCTGCCCTTCTGGTGGGGCGAGCTGCCCGTGCCGACGGCGGACGGTGGCTGGTCGCCCGTGCGCGGCTGCGCGCTGCCCGGGACGTGGGCCGCGGACGCGCTCGACACGCTCGACCTGGTCGATCCCGCGGTCGTCGACCGCTGGGGCGAGCCGGTGCTGCGCGCGGTGGGCGCGGCCGACGGGCTCGGGGTGCTGCGCGTGCGCGACGTGCTCACGCCGGCGTCGGACGACGAGCCGGACCTGGACCCGCACGCCCCGGAGGGCTGGCTGTCCGACTGGGGCGGGTACCTCGCGTACCTCGCGGCGACGCTCGGTCCCGAGGCGTACGCGGGCGACGTCCTCGCGGTCGCGGACCTCGACGCGGTCGCCGACGCGGCGTGGCCGGACGCGCTCGCGCGCCTCGCCACGGAGCCCGGGACCCGGGAGGCGCTGCTCGCCCCGGTGCGGGCCGAGGGAGGTCGGACCACCACGGCGCGCTCCTACACCGCGTGGTGGCTGCGCGAGGAGCTCGGCGGCGCGTTCGCGCTCGGGTCGGGCCTCCGGCACGTCCCGTTCCTGCGCCCGGCCCCGCCGGACGTGGCGGGGCTCGACGACGAGGTGCTGGCCGCGCTGGGCGGCGTGCGGGACCTCGCGGAGCTCGCGCCGGACGAGTGGGTCGAGCTGCTGGACGACCTGCCCGACGTCGGAGAGGCGGTCGACGCACGGGCCGCGCTGACGCTCTGGCGCGCGCTCGGCGCCCTCGCGGCCCGTGGCGAGCGGCTGGATCCGCCGCCCGAGCGCCTGCCCGCGCTGCGTGCCGGGGCGGTGCTGGTGGTCGGCGCGGACGACGTCGCCGTCGCCCCCGACCCGATGTGGTCACCCGTCCGCGCGGTCCTCCCGGCGCCGCCGGGTCTGCTGGCCGAGGTCGCCGACCTCCTGGACGTCCGGACCGTCCCGCGCACCGCTCCCGCCCCCGACGACCCGGGCCGTCGTGGCGACGTCCCCGAGGCGGTGCGCGCGGTCCTCGACGGCGCGGCGCCCCGCACCTGGGAACGTCACGACGACCTGCGCGTGGGCGGGGTCGCGGTGCCGTGGTGGGTGGAGCACGGCGGGGGAGCGGACGCCGTGGTCCACGCGACCGGCCCGGCCGGGCTCGCGGCGGGGCTCGCGGTCGCGACGGGACGCCACGGCGCGCGGTTCGTGCTCGAGCAGGCGCTCCGCGACCCCGACGCGGCGCAGGACGCGCTCGCGCGGACCGCCTGGGACGACCCTCAGTCGTCCGAGGACGCGCGGTAGCGGGTGCGGTTCCGGCGCTCCCACACGAGGCCGAGCAGGCCGAGGACGAGGCCGACGCCGCACGTCGCGACGGCGCGCGGCGTGATCGCGCCGGTCGCGAGGAGGGCCGTGCACACGACGAGCGCGACGGTCCAGAGGCCCATGCCGACGAGGATCACGACGCGCAGGTCGACCCGCCAGGGCCCGGGGTCGGGGCGGCGGCGGTCGGGGTGGAGCAGCAGCGTGACGAACGAGGGCACAGGGGCATCGTAGCCACCGCGCGGTTTTTCACCCGCTCCTGGCTGTCACACCCGTGACCTGCACCACATCTCCTTCTGGTGTGAACACACGTCGGGACCGCTCGCAACGGCACGCTAGGATGCAGGCGCCGCGCTACGGCCTCCACACATGGTCACTCGTCCAGGTGGATCTGGTCGGCGCCGGGCCGCACATCGCTTCGGGACCTTCGTCCGATGTATCCGGACCTTCGGCAGAACGTGGAACCTGGACACCCGTCCAATCTATTTCTCCGAGCGGCTAGCGCGGCACGAGATCCGCAGGATCCTGCCCCTCAGGACGACTCCGACCGTGACGGTGCGGAACGTCTTCTCACCCGGGTGAAACCCCCTGGCAACCCTCGTTCCCGCAGTTTCTGAACCCTAGGATGAGTCGCCATGCAGGGTGTGGAACCGACCGGAGGTGGACGCATGTCCCACAGCGTCACCGAGGACGCCAGGCGGAGCCTGCGCACCCTTCTCGCCACGACTCCCGCGGCGCGGATCCGCGCCGCGCGCGCCGCGTTCGCGGCCCAGGGCTGGGAGGTCGCCTACCGGCGCCGGCTCCTGCTCACCGACACCGCCGTGATCGTCGTCGCCGTCCTCGTCGCCTACTTCCTGCGCTGGGACCAGTTCATCGACGAGCCCGTCCGTGAGGCACGCGTTCCGTACGTCGTGCTCAGCCTGCTGGTCGGGGTCGCCTGGTCCGTCTCGCTCGTCGCGAGCCGGACGCGCGACCCGCGGGTGATGGGGAGCGGCCCCACCGAGTACCACCGGATCTTCGACGCGTCGTGGCGCCTCTTCGCCGTCCTCGCGGTCCTCGCGTTCCTGCTCCGCTTCCCGGAGGCGCGGGGGTACCTCGCGTTCGCGTTCCCGATCGGCCTCGGCGGCCTGCTCCTCGGCCGGTACGCGTGGCGGCAGTGGCTGCACGGTCAGCGGGCCCACGGTCGCATGCGGTCGGCTGTGCTCGCGATCGGTCACCGCGACCAGGCCGAGCGGCTCATCCGCGACCTCAACGGCCGCGACGAGTCGGGGTACCGCGTCGTGGGCGTGTGCGTCCCGTCGGGCGGGTTCGGGGCGGGCGAGGAGATCCGCGGCGTCCCCGTCCTCGGGGAGCTGCGGCACGCGGGCGAGGTCGCCACGCGGGTCGGCGCGGACGTCGTCGCCGTCTCGGGCTCGGACGCCATCACGGCCGAGGTCGTCCGCCGGCTCGGCTGGGAGCTCGAGCCGTACGGCGTCGACCTCATGCTCACGGCCGAGCTCGCGGACGTCGCCGGCCCCCGCATCACCATCACGCCGGCGGAGAGCGTCTCGCTCCTGCACGTGGACGCGCCGCGCTTCACCGGCCCCAAGTTCGCCGTGAAGTCCGTCATCGACTGGACGGGAGCGGCGCTCATCACGCTCGCCGCGCTCCCGGTGCTCGTGATCGTCGCGCTCGCCGTCCGCCTCACCAGCCGCGGCCCGGTGCTCTTCCGTCAGGAGCGCGTCGGCCGCAACGGACGGACGTTCCCCATGTTCAAGTTCCGGTCGATGCGCGCCGGGGCCGACCGCGAGGTCCAGCACCTCGAGGAGCAGAACGACGGGGCCGGCCCGCTGTTCAAGATGCGCGACGACCCGCGCGTCACGCCCGTCGGCCGCGTGCTGCGCCGCTACTCGCTCGACGAGCTCCCGCAGCTCTTCAACGTGCTGCGCGGCGACATGAGCCTCGTCGGGCCGCGGCCGCCGCTGCCGCGCGAGGTGCAGCAGTACGAGAAGAAGGTGCGTCGTCGCCTCCTGGTCAAGCCGGGTCTCACGGGGCTGTGGCAGGTCGGGGGCCGGTCGGACCTGTCGTGGGAGGAGAGCGTCCGGCTCGACGTCTACTACGTCGAGAACTGGACGATGTTCGGCGACTTCCTCATCCTCGCGCGCACGGCGCGCGCGGTGTTCTCCGGCTCCGGGGCCTACTGAGGCCCGCCGGGATGCAGGGTCGGGCGCGGGGAGGTGCGTCGTGCGGGTCTCGGTCTCGGGATGCGGTCGCCGCGGCGTCCTGCACGCGGCCTCCCTCGCGGCCGCCGGCCACGAGGTCGTGCTCCACGACACGGACCCCGCTGCCCTCGACGCGCTCCGCACGGGCCTGGGCCACGCGGCTGAGCCGCGGCTGCACCGGCTCCTCGCGCTCGGCCTCGTGAGCGGGCGGCTGCGCCCGACGACGGACCGCACGGCGGTCGCCGGTGCGCGGGTGCACGTCCTGTGCGTCGGCGCGGGACCCGACCCCGACCCGGACGGCGTCTCGCGCGTGGTGACGCTCCGCGACGCGCTCGACGACCTCGCCCCGCACCTCGGCCCCGGGGACCTGGTCGTCGGGCGCGCCCGCGTCCCCGCCGGGACGGCGGAGTGGCTCGCGGCGGGCCTCGTCGCCGACGGCGTCCGCGCGACCGTCGCGTGGGTCCCCGACGAGCACCGGACCGGGCACGCGGTCGTCGACGTCCTCCACCCGGCCCGGCTCGTCCACGGGGTCCCTGCCGGCCCGGCCGGCGAGCGGGCGGCCGCGATCCTCGACGCGCTCCACGCCGTGCAGCTCGCGACCGGCGCTCCCCGGACCGTCACCGACCTCGCGACCGCGGAGCGGCTCGGGCACGGGGCCGGCACGCCGCGCCCCACGGCGCTCGGCGGTCGCGGCAGGACCGGCCACGACGGCGCGGACGTGGCGTCGAGCACACCCGGGGCGACGCTGGCCGCCGTCGGGGCCGCCTGACGTGGGCGGACGCCCACCGGGGACGATGCCGGACCGTGTCCCGCGTGTTACCGCGCGGTCACAGGGTTCTGGCAGCATTCTCACCATGTCCACACCCACCCCCGTCCACGAGGACGAGCACGCGCCTGCCCCCGCGTCCGGCGCGATCGACCGCTTCTTCAAGATCACCGAGCGCGGCTCGACGGTCGGCACCGAGATCCGTGGTGGTCTCGTCACGTTCTTCGCGATGGCCTACATCATCGTGCTGAACCCGCTGATCATCGGGACGGTCCAGGACGGCACGGGCCAGTTCCTCGGCGGCGGCGACGCGCCCGACTTCGGCAAGATCGCCGCGGCGACCGCGCTCGTCGCGGGCGTCATGACGATCGCCATGGGCGTCTTCGCGAACTTCCCCCTCGGCCTCGCGGCCGGGCTGGGCCTCAACGCGGTCGTGGCGTACTCCATCGCCTCGCTGCCGGGGGTGACCTGGGCGGACGCGATGGGCCTCGTCGTCATCGAGGGCCTCATCATCCTGCTCCTCGTGCTCACCGGGTTCCGCGAGGCGGTCTTCCGCGCGGTCCCGGTCGAGCTGAAGACGGCCATCAGCGTGGGCATCGGCCTCTTCATCGCGCTCATCGGCCTCGTCAACGCGGGCTTCGTCACCGCGGGCAGCGGCACGCTCCTCGCGCTCGGCAACCTCGGCACGTGGCCGATCCTCGTGTTCGTCGTGGGCCTCGTGCTGACGATCGTGCTGTGGGTCCGCAAGGTCAAGGGCGCGCTGCTCGTCGCGATCCTCACCGCGACCGCGCTCGCCGTCGTGCTGGAGAACACGCTGCACATCGGCGCCA
Source organism: Cellulosimicrobium sp. CpK407 (assembly GCF_051844275.1). NCBI lineage: Bacteria > Bacillati > Actinomycetota > Actinomycetes > Micrococcales > Promicromonosporaceae > Cellulosimicrobium > Cellulosimicrobium sp. CpK407. Next base: position 10,608 of record NZ_JBGNYC010000016.1, on the reverse strand, counting down.
AGGCGCCCGACGGCTCCAACCCGAACGGCTTCAACCTCAACGCGCCCACGTTCGACGGCGTCGTGCAGGTCCCGGACTTCGGCCTCCTCGGCCAGTTCTCGCTCCTGGGCTCGTTCCAGAACATCGCGACCGTCACCGTGATCCTGCTGGTGTTCTCGCTCCTGCTCGCGGACTTCTTCGACACGATGGGCACCATGGTCGCCGTCGGCGCCGAGGCGCGCCTCAACGACGCCGACGGCGTCCCGCCGCGCTCGCGCGCGATCCTCGTCGTCGACTCGCTCGCCGCGGCCGCGGGCGGCGCGGGCTCGGTGTCGTCGAACACGAGCTTCGTCGAGTCCACGACCGGCGCGGGCGAGGGTGCGCGCACCGGTCTCGCCTCGGTCGTCACGGGCGTCGCGTTCCTGCTCGCGACGTTCCTGTCGCCGCTCGTCGCGCTCGTGCCCTACGAGGCCGCCGCACCGGCGCTGGTCTTCGTCGGGTTCCTCATGATGACCCAGATCGCCGGCATCTCGTGGAAGAACGTCGAGATCGCGATCCCGGCGTTCCTCACGATCATCGTCATGCCGTTCACCTACTCGATCGCGGACGGCATCGGCGCGGGCTTCCTCGCGTTCGTCGTCATCAAGCTCGCGCTCGGCAAGGTCCGCGCGATCCACCCGCTCATGTGGGTCGCGTCGGCGATGTTCCTCGTGTACTTCCTCCTCGGCCCGATCCGGGAGGCGCTGGGCCTCTAGGCTCGGCCCATGACGAGCGCGGCGGACGAGCGGTCGGGGAAGGCGTCGGTCGACGCCCTCCCCGCCGCTCGTCCGCCCGCGTTCTACCGGCTGGAGAACACCGTCCAGCCGTATGACTGGGGCTCGACGTCGGCGATCCAGGACCTCCTGGGGGTGGCACCGGACGGTCGTCCGGCGGCCGAGCTGTGGATGGGCGCGCACCCGCTCGCGCCGTCGCGCGTCGTGCCCGACGGCGAACGGCGCCCGGCCGAGGCGCGACCGGGCGTGCCGGCGGCATCGGGCACGACGCTCGCGGACCTGGTGCGCGCGGACCCGGTGGGGGCCCTGGGCCAGCGCGTGCTCGACCAGCACGGGCCCCGCCTGCCGTTCCTGCTCAAGGTGCTCGCCGCCGAGCGCGCGCTCTCGCTGCAGGTCCACCCGCGGCCGCACCTCGCGCGCGCCGGGTTCAACCGCGAGAACCGGGAGGGCGTGGCGCGCGACTCGCCGCTGCGCAGCTTCCACGACGACCAGCACAAGCCCGAGATGGTCGTGGCGGTGACGCGCTTCGAGGGGCTGTCGGGCTTCCGCCGTCCGACGCGCATCCTCGAGCTCCTCGACGGCCTCGACGGAGACCTCGTCGGGCGCATGCGGGCGGCGCTCCTCGCCAGCCCCACGGAGGCGGGCGTCCGCGCGGCGTTCACGCTCGCCCTGCACGCGCGTTCCGAGCCCGACGTCGCGGCGGACCTCGCGCGGACCGTCGCGTCGGTGCGGGCCCGGGCCGAGGCAGCGTCCGGTACCGGTGCCGCTCCGGCGTCCGGGGTTCCTCGTCGGACGTCGCAGCGTGCCGACGCCACGGTGCTCTCGCTGGCGGACCAGCACCCGGGCGACCCGGGCGCCGTCGTCTCCCTCATGCTCAACCGGGTCACGCTCGCCCCCGGGGAGTCGATGTTCGTGCCCTCGGGGCACGTGCACGCCTACCTGTCCGGGTGCGCGGTCGAGATCATGGCGAGCTCGGACAACGTCCTGCGTGCCGGGCTCACGACCAAGCTCGTCGACGTCGACGCGCTGCTCGAGTGCGCCACGTGCACGCCCGGACCCGCCGCACGGCCGCGGCTGGTCGAGGACGGTTCCGGCCTCGTCACCTACCGCCCGCCCGTGGCGGAGTTCGCGCTCCGGGCGGGCCGGGTCACGGGCCCGGTGGCCCTGCCCGACGCCGGTCCGCGCGTCGTGCTGTGCCTGGACGGTGCGGTGACGCTCGCCGGAGGCTCGGGTGCGCGCTCCGTCGAGGTGCGCCTGGCGCGCGGCGAGTCGGTCTTCGTCCCGCACGGGACGGGGCCGGTGGTCGCGCGCGGTGACGGCCGCACCGTCGTCGCCTACGTGCCCTGACCCGGGGCCGCACCGCTCACCGTTCTGCCCCGCGGGGGTGACGTGCGCCCCTTTCTTTACTCAAGGTAATGAGTTAAGGTAACTATCATGCCTGCTGCGGACCCCACTGCCCCCTCCCGGAGCCAGTGCCGGCCCGCGACGCTCGGCGGCGAGCTCCGCGTCGCGCTCACCCGCATCTCGCGCCGCCTGCGTGCCCAGCGCGGCGAGGCCGACCTCCCCGAGGGGCGGTTCGGCGTGCTCACGGTCCTGCACAAGCACGGCGCCATGTCGCCGAGCGAGCTCGCCGAGCACGAGCGCGTCAGGCCGCCGTCGATGACCCGGGCCGTCAACGCCCTCGTCGAGATGGGGCTCGTGGAGAAGACCGAGCACCCGAGTGACCGGCGTCAGGTCGTCGTGCGGCTCACGGACGCCGGCGTGCGCGAGGTCAAGGAGACCCGCCGCCGCCGGGACGCGTGGCTCACGCAGCAGCTGTCCTCCCTCACCCCCGACGAAAGAGAGACCTTGGCCCGCGCCAGTGAGCTGTTGACCCGGATCGCCGCCCGATGAGCGCGACGTTCTCCTCCCTGAAGTACTACAACTACCGCGTCTGGTTCGGCGCCGCGCTCGTCGCGAACGTCGGCACCTGGATGCAGCGCGTCGCGCAGGACTGGCTCGTCCTCACCGACCTCACCGACAACTCCGGCATCGCCGTCGGCGTCGTGACAGCGCTGCAGTTCGCGCCCGTGCTCGCCCTGTCCGCGTGGGCGGGCCTGCTCGCCGACCGGCTCCCGCGCCGTCGGCTCCTCATGGCCACGCAGGGTGCGATGGGCCTGCTCGCGCTCGGTCTCGGTGCCCTCGTCCTGTCCGGGCGCGTCGAGCTCTGGCACGTCTACGTGTTCGCGGGGCTGCTCGGCGTCGTCACCGCGTTCGACAACCCGGTGCGCCAGACCTTCGTCGCCGAGATGGTCCCGGCGGACAAGCTGTCCAACGCCGTCGGGCTCAACAGCGCGTCGTTCAACGCCGCGCGCCTCGTAGGACCGGGCGTCGCGGGTCTGCTCATCGCGGCCGTCGGCTCGGGCTGGCTCTTCATCCTCAACGGCGTGACGTTCGGGGCGACGATCCTCGCGCTCGTGTACATGCGCACGCGCGAGCTCCACGTCCTGCCCAGCGCCCCGCGCGAGAAGGGGCAGATCCGCGAGGGCATCAGGTACGTCCGCAAGCGCACCGACATCATCGTCATCATGGTCGTCGTCGGCGTCGTGTCGACGTTCGGGCTCAACTTCCAGCTCACGTCCGCGATGATGGCCAAGGTCGAGTTCGGCAAGGGCCCGGGGGAGTACGGGATCCTCGGGTCGATCCTCGCCATCGGGTCGCTGACCGGTGCTCTGCTCGCCGCGCGGCGCGAGCGCCCGCGCGTCCGGCTCGTCATCGGGTCCGCGTTCGGGTTCGCCGTCGCGACGGGCGTCATGGCGCTCATGCCGACCTACCCGAGCTACGCGATCGCCTGCATCCCCGTCGGCCTCGCGTCGCTGACGATGATGACCGCGGCCAACTCCACGATCCAGATGTCCGTCGACCCCGTCATGCGCGGGCGCGTCATGTCGCTCTACATGATCGTGTTCCTCGGCGCGACGCCGGTCGGGTCGCCGCTCGTCGGCTGGATCGCCGAGGCCTGGGGCCCGCGCTGGGCCATCGGCGTCGGCTCGATCACCGCCGGCCTCGTCGCCGTGGGCGCCGCCGTCTGGGCCGTGCGCAACTGGCACCTCGAGGTCCGCTACCGCGTCCTCCAGCGCCCGCACCTCGTGGTCCGCTACCTCGACGCGGGCACCCCGGCGGACCGCTCGGCCCGCGCCGAGACGAGCCGTCGCCTCGGGATCGAGGACGCGGAGGAAGCGGCCCGCGCCGCCTGACCCCCCGGTCCCTCCGCCGAACACGACCTTGGTGTCGCAATGGCCTCCATAGCGACACCAAGGTCGTGTTCGACGCGGGGGAGGGTCGTGGTCGTCAGGCGAGGTGCGCGACGACGTGGTCGACGCACGCCGTGAGGGCGCGGACGTCGTCGGGCTCGATCGCCGGGAACATCGCCACGCGGAGCTGGTTGCGGCCGAGCTTGCGGTAGGGGAAGACGTCGAGGACCCCGTTCGCGCGGAGCGCGGCCACGACGGCGGTCGCGTCGATCGCGTCGTCGAGGTCGATCGTGCCGACGACGGTGGAGCGCTGCGCCGGGTCGGCGACGAACGGCGTCGCCCACTCGCGCGCCTCGGCCCAGCCGTAGAGGTGGGCTGCCGACTCGGCCGACCGGGCCGCGGCCCAGGGGAGACCGCCGTTGCCGAGGATCCACTCGACCTGCTCCGCGAGCATGACGAGCGTGGCGATCGCGGGCGTGTTGAGCGTCTGGTCCAGCCGCGAGTTGGCCGCCGCCGTGCGCAGCGAGAGGGACTCCGGCACCCAGCGCGTGCCGCTCGACTCGACCTCCTCCGCGCGCGCGAGCGCGTCGGGCGAGCACAGCGCGAGCCACAGACCGCCGTCGGACCCGAAGACCTTCTGCGGCGCGAAGTAGTAGACGTCGGTCTCGGCGACGTCCACGGGGAGCGCCCCCGCGCCCGAGGTGGCGTCGACGAGCGTGAGCGCGCCGCGCTCGCGCGACCCCTCCACGCGTCGGACCGGAGCCATGGCGCCCGTCGAGGTCTCGTTGTGCGGCCACGCGTGCACGTCGACGTCGTCGGCCGGCTCGGGCAGCGCGACGGACCCGGCGGGGGCCGAGATCACCTGCGACGGCTCGAGGAACGGCGCCGACGTCGTCGCGGCGGCGAACTTGGCGCCGAACTCGCCGAACGCGGCGTGCTGCGCCTTGGTGCGCACGAGGCTCGCCGTGGCGACGTCCCAGAACGTCGTGGAGCCACCGTTCCCGAGCACGACCTCGTACCCCTCGGGCAGCGCGAAGAGCTCGGCGAGCCCGTCGCGCGTCCGGCGCACGACCGCGCGGACCGGCGCCTGACGGTGGGACGTCCCGAGCAGGGACGCACCGGCGTCGGACAGGGCGCGGACCTGCGCGGCGCGGACCTTGCTCGGCCCGGAGCCGAACCGGCCGTCGGTCGGCAGCAGGTCCGAGGGGATCGTGATGGTGGCGTTCGCGGGATCGGGCACGCCGTCACCCTACGCGCGTGGCGCCCGGGTCGGGAGCGGTGTCCGCGGACGGGCGACGACGGCGGTCGCCGGGTCGCGGAGGGGGTGCCGGAGCCGTGGGGCGGGACCGGCGCCACGGGTTCTCCCGCGCCGTCCCCAGGCCGGGTCACGGGCTCGCCATAGACTGTCCCCCAGCGGCCCGCCGGTGCGGGCAGGCGCCCCGCGGCGACGACGACCGGGCGCCCCGAGCCGACGAGCGACTGGGAGCGTGACGTGACCGATCTGATCGATACCACCGAGATGTATCTGAAGACGATCTACGAGCTCGTGGAAGAGGGCATCGTCCCGCTGCGCGCGCGCATCGCGGAGCGCCTCGGCCACTCGGGACCCACGGTGTCGCAGACGGTCGCGCGCATGGAGCGCGACGGCCTCGTCGTCGTCACGGGCGACCGCCACCTGGAGCTCACGTCCGTCGGCCACGACAAGGCGACGCGCGTCATGCGCAAGCACCGGCTCGCCGAGCGCCTGCTGACCGACGTGATCAAGCTCGACTGGGAGTACGTGCACACCGAGGCGTGCCGGTGGGAGCACGTGATGAGCGAGCTCGTCGAGGAGCGCCTCATCGGGCTGCTCGACCACCCCCACTTCGACCCGTACGGGAACCCGATCCCGGGCCTGCCGGAGCTGGGGGAGCAGTTCGAGGAGGTCGACTTCCTCGACGGCGTCGTGTCGCTCCCGGTGTTCCTCGCGGAGCACGGCCGTGACGGCGCGGAGACGCGCGTCGTGCTGCAGCGGATCGCCGAGCCGATCCAGGTCGACGTCGAGCTGCTCGCGCGCCTCGCGGAGGCCGAGGTGCTGCCCCGTCGCACCCTCGTCGTGCGGTCGACGGGCGACGGCGGCGCGACCGTCCAGGGGGAGGGTGCGGCGGTCGTGCTGGACCTGCCCGACGACGTCGCGCGTCACCTCTTCGTCGCCCGGGGCTAGCCGCCCGTTCACCGGCAAATGGGCGCTGACCTGGGGCGATATGATCGTCCGCATCGATTCGTAATGGGAACGTGACTTTTGCCGGGGCGTCCTGTACGGTCGGTGCTGCTCCATCGGAATACCCATTCGACGGAGTCCTCGCGCGGAACGCCTAACCCTGTCACCGCAAGAGGCCAACGACGACCCGATGACAGGGACGGGGGACCCACTTCCGGGTGCTGGAGACAGCGCCCTTGGGGTGAAGCCTGACGGACCTCGGTCCTGACGGCCGGGTGACTCTTCCACCCGAACCCGACAGCTGACCTCGCAGGCGTCTTGGAGAGGCACAAAGTGACCGTGAGCACGACTCGCGCCCGCCACCGCGCGGCGCGGCGTCCCGTGACGCCACTCAGCTCCATCGCCCAGGCCGCGTCGGACCAGATGTCGACCGTCGGTCGCCGCACCGCCGTCGTCGCCGCGTCCTCGGGCCTCATCGTCTCGATGATCGGTGCCGCCGCCCCCGCGACCGCGGCCCCCGTCGACAACGAGTCCGGCAAGCTCAACGCCGTCGACCTCAGCGCCCTCACCGCGCAGGCGCGCCAGGCGCTCGAGGCCGCTCCCGCGGTGACCGTCGCGGCCGACGCGGCGTTCACGATCGAGCAGGCGGCGGCCCCCGTCACCGTGACCCCGGCCCCCGAGCCGGAGCCGGAGCCGGAGCCCGTCCGCACCACGCAGACGAGCCGCACGCAGGAGCGTCAGTCCACCCAGTCCGAGGCTCCTGCCCAGCAGGAGGCGGCCGTCGAGGTTCCCGCCTCGGCCTACGGCTCGACCATCGTCTCGATCGCCGCGCGCTACGTGGGCGTCCCCTACGTCTACGGCGGCACCACCCCCGACGGCTTCGACTGCTCGGGATTCACCAGCTACGTCTACGCGCAGGTCGGCATCAGCCTGCCGCGCACGTCGAGCGCCCAGGGCTCCGTCGGCACCAAGGTGTCGCGCGACCAGGCGCAGCCGGGCGACCTCATCTGGACGCCGGGCCACATCGCGATCTACGCGGGCGACAACATGATGATCGACGCCCCGCGCCCCGGGAAGACCGTCCAGTTCCGTCAGATCTGGCAGTCGAACCCCACGTTCATCCGCGTGGCCTGATCGCCCACGCCCCAGGGCCCTGGCGGTCACTGGCCTGACGAACCCCGTCACCTCGCGCATCGTCGCGAGGAGGCGGGGTTCGTGGCATTCTTGACGTGTTCGTGACTCGTGGCAGACGGACGGGCGCACTGGTCTCGGCTAGGTTGGTCGTCCGATGGCACCGGGCCGTCGAGAGGAGAGTCGCTCATGACCCGCACGGAATCCGTCCTCGTCGGCGTCGACGGCTCGGCACCGAGCCTGCACGCCCTGGACTGGGCCGCCGCGTACGCGCTGCGGGTGGGCTGGCCGCTCCACATCGTCTGTACCTACTCCTTGCCGTCGTTCACCGCTGCGTCGCTGGACGGCGGCTACGCGGCGCTCGACGACTCGGCCATCCAGGAGGGCGCCCGGGCGGTCCTCGAGGAGGCGCGTGCGCGGTCCGAGGCGGCCGGGGTCCGCACGACCGCGACGGTGACGACGGGCGACGCCGCGGGCGTGCTCGTCGAGATGTCGCGCGAGCACTCGCTCGTCGTCGTCGGCACGAGGGGCCGGGGCGGCTTCACCGAGCGGCTCCTCGGCACCGTCTCCTCGGCGCTGCCCGCGCACGCCCACTGCCCGACCGTCGTGGTGCCCTACCGCTCCGAGGCGAAGAGCGAGGAGGGAGCGCCGCAGGAGCCCCTCACCGTGAAGCCCCTGCGACGCATCGTCGTCGGCGTCGACGGGTCGCCGTCGGCGGAGATCGCCCTGCGCCACGCGATCCGTCAGGCCCAGGCCTGGGACGCGGAGCTCGTCGCGGTCGCCGGTGTCCCGGTCGGTGCCGGTGCCGGCCTCCTGGCGTGGCTGCCCGCGTCGATCGACCACGAGCAGGTGCTCGCGGACATCACCGAGGGCCTCAACGTCATCATCGACCGCCACGAGGCGGAGCATCCCGGGCTCACGATCAAGCGGATCGTCCTCGACGGCACGGGCGCCGAGCTCCTCACGGAGTTCTCGACGGCCTCCGACCTGGTCGTGGTCGGTTCCCGCGGGCGCGGCGGCTTCCGCGGGCTGCTGCTCGGCTCCACGAGCCAGGCCGTCCTGCACCACTCGGCGTGCCCGGTCATGGTCGTGACCAAGAAGTGCGAGGACGACGCGCCGACGGCCGAGGACGGCTGAGCGCCCGAGAACCACCAGGAGGGCCGGACGCGTGCGGCGGTGCGCCTCGCGCGTCCGGCCCCGCGGCGGGTGCCTGGCGGCCGGTCAGCTGCGGTTGCGGTAGAGGCGCATCGTGATCGGGGCGAGGACCGCGGTCAGGACGACCGACGCGACGAGGACCCACACGATCCCCTCCGTCGCGGGCTCTCCCGCCATGAGGCCGCGGACCGCGGTCACGAGGTGGGTCACCGGGTTGACGTCGACGAAGCGCTGCAGCACGACCGGCATCGTCGACGGGTCGACGAAGATGTTGGACGCGAACGTCAACGGCATGAGCACGAGCATCGACGTCCCCATGACGGCGTTGGGGGAGCGCAGCACGAGCCCGAGGGCCGTGAACACCCAGCTCAGCGCGAACGCGAAGACGAGCAGCAGCACGACCCCGAGGACCACACCGACCACCCCGCCCGGCGGGCGGAAACCCAGGACGAGGCCGAGCGCGAGGGTCACGGCCGACGCGATCGTGTAGCGCACCGTGTCGCCGAGCAGCGCACCGACGATCGGCGCGGGCCGCCACACGGGCAACGACCGGAACCGGTCGAACACGCCCTTGCTGATGTCGGTGTTCATCGTGTAGCCGGTGTAGATCGTCGTGAAGAGCACCGCCTGCACGAGGATGCCCGGCAGCAGGAACTGGAGGTAGCTCTGCACGTCCCCGGCGAGCGCGCCGCCGAAGAGGTACGTGAACATGAGCGTGAAGATGATCGGCGAGACCGTGACGTCGAAGAGCTGTTCTGGCACGTGCTTGATCTTGAGCAGCGCACGCCACGTGTAGGTGAAGGTCGCCGACACCGCGGACGGCCGCGAGGGCCGCCGATCGAGCGCGACCGCGGCCCGCAGCGCGTTCGCCTCGGGCGCGCGCAGCTCCGCGGCGGTGATGGTGGGGTCCGCGGCCATCAGGCGACCTCCTCGGTCGTCTCGTCGTCGTCCATGGGCTGGCCCGTCAGGGCGAGGAACACCTCGTCGAGGCTCGGCTGGCCGAGCGTGAACTCGGGGACCACGATGCCCTCGTCCCCGAGCGCGGGCAGGATGCGCGCGACGTCCGCGGCGCCGTCGTCGGGAACGCGCGCCGTGAACGCGTACGGGTCGTTCGCGAGCGTGATCTCCGTGCCGAGCAGCGCGCCCACGACCTCCGCCGCGCGACCCCGCCGGGTCGCGTCGGCGAGCCGGACGTGGACCGCGCCCTCGCCCACGGAGCGCTTGAGCTCCGTCGCGGTGCCCTCCGCGATGACCTTGCCGTGGTCGATCACGGCGATCCGGTCGGCGAGCTGGTCCGCCTCCTCCAGGTACTGCGTCGTCAGCAGGACCGTCGCGCCGTCCGCCACCAGCACGCGGACGATGTCCCACACCTGGTTGCGGCTGCGCGGGTCGAGGCCCGTCGTCGGCTCGTCGAGGAAGATGACGCGCGGGCTCATGACGAGGCTCGCCGCGAGGTCGATGCGTCGCCGCATGCCGCCCGAGTACGTCTTCACCTGGCGGTCGCCCGCGTCGCCCAGGCCGAACGCCTCCAGGAGCTCGGCCGAGCGCCCGCGTGCCGTGCCCCCGAGGAACCCGTAGAGCCGTGCGAGCATCACGAGGTTCTCCGTCCCCGTGAGGTCCTCGTCCACCGACGCGTACTGCCCCGTGAGCCCGACGACGGAGCGCACCTTGTCGGCGTCGTGCACCACGTCGTGGCCCAGCACGCGTGCGGTCCCCGCGTCGGGGCGCAGGAGCGTCGCGAGCATGCGGACCGCGGTCGTCTTGCCCGCGCCGTTCGGCCCGAGCACGCCGAACACGGTGCCCTCGGGGATGAGCAGGTCGATGCCGTCGACCGCCTTGGTCACGGACTTCCCGGTCGTGAAGTGCTTGACGAGGCCGCGTGCCTCGACGGCGAGGTCGCCACGTGCAGTGTCGGTCATGTCCCCTCCGCGGGTGGTCGTTCGCCGGAACCGACGAGCCGCCCGGCTCCCCGGGCCACCCACCCACCGACCGTCGGGGCCGGCGGAACTCATCGGTCGCGCGTCTTCCATCCTGCGCCGCGCGGCCGCCCGACGACCAGTGCGATTCGTCAGAAGCAGAGCGGAGTGTGGCCGCGCGAAGGAGAGCCTCCGGTCGCGGGGGGGAAAACATGGGGGGT
>NZ_JBGNYC010000015.1:0-86670 GCF_051844275.1 Cellulosimicrobium sp. CpK407 | reverse complement strand
AGCACGTGGTCGCGGCGTCGTCCCCGAGCCCGAGGAGGTCGAGACGGCGCGAGAGGACCCCGGCCCGCGGTGGGCGGGGGCGCGACGGGGCCACGCTCGTCGGGCGACTGGTCCATGCGACCTCCTCGTGGCGCGAGCGGGCTGTCGGCGCTCAGTAGCGGTAGTGCTCGGGCTTGTACGGGCCCTCGACCCGGACGCCGAGGTAGTCGGCCTGGGAGGGCGAGAGCTCGGTGAGCCGCACGCCGAGCGCGTCGAGGTGCAGGCGCGCCACCTTCTCGTCGAGCACCTTGGGCAGGCGGTACACCTGGCGGGCGTAGGAGCGCTCGCGGCCCTCGCGCGCGGCGGACGTGGCGTCCTGGAACAGCTCGATCTGGCCGATCACCTGGTTGGAGAACGAGTTGCTCATGACGAAGGACGGGTGGCCGGTCGCGTTGCCGAGGTTGAGCAGGCGCCCCTCGGAGAGGACGACGATCGAGCGGCCCGCGGGCTGCCCGCCCGGGCCGGGCTCCGCGAACGTCCACTCGTGGACCTGGGCCTTGATCTCGGTGCGCGACACCCCGGGCACCTCGGCGAGGCCGGCCATGTCGATCTCGTTGTCGAAGTGCCCGATGTTCCCGACGACGGCCTTGTCCTTCATCGCGACGAGGTGCTCGGCGCGGATCACGTCCTTGTTGCCCGTGGTCGTGATGAAGAAGTCCGCCTCGCCGAGCACGTCCTCGATCCGGGCGACCTGGTAGCCGTCCATCGCGGCCTGGAGCGCGCAGATCGGGTCGACCTCGGACACGATGACGCGCGCGCCCTGGCCGCGGAACGCCTCCGCAGCGCCCTTGCCCACGTCGCCGTACCCCGCGACGAACGCGACCTTGCCGCCCATGAGGACGTCGGTCGCGCGGTTGATGCCGTCGGGCAGCGAGTGGCGGATGCCGTACTTGTTGTCGAACTTCGACTTGGTGACCGAGTCGTTGACGTTGATCGCCGGGAAGAGCAGCTCGCCCGCCTCGGCGAGCTGGTAGAGACGGTGCACGCCCGTCGTCGTCTCCTCGGTGACGCCCTGGATCGCCTGGGCGATCGTCGTCCAGCGCAGGGGGTCGGCCTCGAGCGCGCGGCGCAGCACGGCGCGCACGACGTTCATCTCGTGCGTGTGGTCGGGCTCGCCGGGCAGCGTGTCGGGCGGGACGACGCCCGCGCGCTCGTACTGCAGGCCGAGGTGGACGAGCATCGTGGCGTCGCCGCCGTCGTCGAGGATGAGGTTCGGCGACTCGTCGCCGGGCCACAGGAGGATCTGCTCGGTGCAGTCCCAGTACTCCTCGAGGCTCTCGCCCTTCCACGCGAACACCGGGACGCCCTGCGGGTCGTCGGGCGTCCCGTGGGGCCCGACGACGACGGCGGCCGCGGCCTCGTCCTGCGTGGAGAAGATGTTGCAGCTCGCCCAGCGCACCTGCGCCCCGAGCGCGACGAGCGTCTCGATGAGGACGGCGGTCTGCACGGTCATGTGGAGCGAGCCGGCGATGCGGGCGCCCGCGAGCGGCTGCGACTCCCCGTACTCGGCGCGCAGCGCCATGAGGCCGGGCATCTCGTGCTCCGCGAGACGGAGCTGGTGACGGCCCGCCTCCGCGAGGGACAGGTCGCGGACCTTGTAGCGGCCGGGGACCTCGTCGAAGCCGGGAGCGGCTCCCGAGGTGCCGGTCGTCGGGGCTGGCGCTGTGGTGGACATGGTTCTCCTGTGCGTTCTCGGTGCCGGTCGGGCCGGTGGTACCGGTCCTGCCGGTGGCTGGCCGACTGGCCGGCCGGTGGCTGCGCTGGGGGCTCCCGTCCGCGCCGGGCGGGACCGCAGCCCACCCGGTCCCAGCCTACCGACGACGGCGCCGCCCGGCCCCGGCGAGCACGGCGCCCCGGGCTCGCCGCACCGTTCGTCCAGCGCGCGCGCCCGGGCGCGCGCGTAACACGAATGCTTGACCATCTCAAGATCACAAAGAGATAACGATCCGCGATCCGTCGGCATCCGCACCGTTCCAACGATGGTGGGTCAAGAATCGTCCTGGAACAGTCCCCGATCCCGGGGTCGTAGGTAGAAGTTGACCCTCGAATCAGGCAGGGTGCTGGAGTACCGATTGACGTCGGACCAGCATGTGGCCCGCTGCGCGCCGAGCGCGGAGGTCGCCCTCGGGCGTCCGACCGCGACGCGATCACGGCCGCGTGCCACGCTCCCGAGACGCCGCCGCCGGAATCCTCTGGCGCCGTCCTCGCGCGGGGCGTGCCGGTCCCCGCACGGAAGGTGGCGAGACCCGCCCGCATGACCGCTCCCAGCATCACCCCGCCCGACAGCAGCGACACGACGGTCGGCTCCCCCGCACCGTCGACCCCTCCTCCCACCGACGTCGCCGTCTCCGTGCGCGACGTCTACAAGGTCTTCGGCCGTCGGCCGGTCGAGGCGATCCGCCGGCTCGAGCAGGGCGCGGCCCGTGACGACGTCAAGGCGCTCGGCACGGCCGCCGTCATCGACGCGAGCTTCGACGTCCGGCGCGGCGAGATCTTCGTCGTCATGGGCCTCTCCGGCTCCGGCAAGTCCACGCTCATCCGCATGCTCAACGGCCTGTGGAAGCCGACGGCCGGGCACGTCGTGGTCGGCGGCACCGACCTCGCGGCGACCGACGCCAAGCAGCTGCGCGCCCTGCGACGCAGCAGCGTGAGCATGGTGTTCCAGCACTTCGCGCTCCTGCCGCACCGCACGGTGCTCGACAACGCGGCGTACCCGCTCGAGATCCAGGGCGTCGGCAAGGCCGAGCGCCGCGAGAAGGCCCGCACCGCGCTCGACCTCGTCGGGCTCGGCGGCTGGGAGGACTCGCTCCCGTCGCAGCTCTCGGGCGGCATGCGCCAGCGCGTCGGGCTCGCCCGCGCGCTCGCCGCCGACACCGACGTCCTGCTCATGGACGAGGCGTTCAGCGCGCTCGACCCGCTCATCCGGCGCGAGATGCAGGAGCAGCTGCTCGACCTGCAGCAGCGTCTCGGCAAGACGATCGTCTTCATCACGCACGACCTCAACGAGGCCATGCACCTCGGTGACCGCATCGCCGTCATGCGCGACGGCCGGATCGTCCAGATCGGCACCGCCGAGCAGATCCTGTCCGACCCCGCGAACGACTACGTCGCGCAGTTCGTCGCCGACGTCGACCGGACGCGCGTCCTCACCGCGTCGTCCGTCATGGTGCGCCCCGCGGTCGTCGTGCCCGTCAGCGGCGGGCCGCGTCAGGCGAGCCGCGCGATGCGCGAGGCGCAGGTCTCGGCCGCGTACGTCGTCGACCGCCAGCGCGTGCTGCACGGCGTCGTGCGCGACGACGACGCGGTCGCCGCCCTCAAGGCCGGCAAGGAGAGCATCGGGGACCTCGTGCACGACGGCGTCGCCCCGGTCTCCCCGGACACGCCCCTCGCGGAGATCTTCGCGCCCGCGGCCGAGTCGTCGCTCCCCGTGCCCGTGACCGACGCCGAGGGCCGCCTCGTCGGCGTCGTCCCGCGCGTCACCCTGCTCGAGGCCATGGTCCCGACCGAGCAGCCGCGCACGGGCGAGATCGACCTCGGCGCGCCCGCGGTGCAGGACGAGGCCGTCGGGGACGCCGCCGTGGACGCCCACCCGACGACCGAGGGAGGTGCCGCGTGAACGACACCCTCGTCCCCCGCATCCCGCTCGGCGAGTGGGTCGACACGTTCGTCGACTGGATGACCACGACGTTCCGGCCGCTCTTCCGCTTCGTCAAGGACGTCCTCGTCGGCATCTACGACGGCCTCGACACGATCCTGTCGAGCCCGCCGTTCTGGGTCGTCGCGCTCGCGCTCGCCGCCCTCGCGCTCCTCGCCAAGGGCTGGAAGCTCGCGCTCGGCTCGCTCGTCGGCTTCGTCGTCATCGCCGGCGTCGACCAGTGGGACAACGCGATGGACACCCTCGCGCTCGTCCTGCTGTCCGCCGTCCTGGCGCTCGTCGTCGCGATCCCGGTCGGCATCTGGGCCGCGCGCAACGACCGCGTCTCCGCGGTCGTGCGGCCGATCCTCGACTTCATGCAGACCATGCCGGCCTTCGTCTACCTCATCCCGACCGTCGTCATCTTCCTCACGGGACCCGTCCCGGGCATCATCGCGACGATCATCTTCGCCATGGCGCCGGGCGTGCGGTTCACCGAGCTCGGCATCCGGCAGGTGGACAAGGAGGTCGTCGAGGCAGGCCAGGCGTTCGGCGCGACCCCGGGCCGCATCCTGCGCCAGATCCAGCTCCCGCTCGCGCTCCCGACCATCATGGCCGGCGTCAACCAGGTCATCATGCTGTCGCTCTCCATGGTCGTCATCGCGGGCATGGTCGGCGCCGGCGGCCTCGGCAACGACGTCGTCGCCGCGCTCCAGCGCGTCAACGTCGCGCTCGGCTTCGAGGCGGGCCTCGCCGTCGTCATCCTCGCGATGTTCCTCGACCGCGTGACGTCCGCCCTCGGCAACCGCGCCCCCGTCTCGCGCGCCCTCGCCGCGGCGCGCGTCTGAGCGAGCGCGTCTGAGCCGGTCTCAGGAGCGCCCGAACCGTGCCCGGCCGCAGCGCCGGGAACCCGCCCGCCGCACCCCCGGCGTCGGGCACACCGACCGGGTCCGCCCGGACCCAGGGAAGGACAGCATGACCCCCGCACGCACCCGCAGCACCCGCCGCTTCGCTCGTGGCACCACCGCGGTCGCCGCCTCGGCCGTCCTCGGCCTCGCCCTCACCGCCTGCGCCTCCGACTCCGGCTCCGGCGGCTCGGACGCCGGCGGCTCGACCGGCGAGGACGAGACGTCGGTCTCCATCGGCATCCCCTCCGGCTGGGACGAGGGCATCGCCGTGTCCCACCTGTGGACCGCGATCCTCGAGCAGGAGGGCTACGACGTCACCTCCCAGACCGCCGACATCGGCGTCGTCTACACCGGCCTGGCCGGCGGGGACTTCGACGTCACCCTCGACGTCTGGCTCCCCTACACGCACGCCTCGTACGAGGAGGAGTACGGCGACCAGGTCACCGACCTCGGCTACTGGTACGACGACGCCAAGCTCACCATCGCGGTGAACGAGGACTCGCCCGCGCAGTCGCTCGAGGACCTCGCCGGCATGGCCGACGAGTACGGCAACAAGCTCGTCGGGATCGAGGCCGGCGCCGGCCTGACCGAGATCACCCAGGACCAGGTCATCCCGACCTACGGCCTCGAGGGCATGGACTACTCCATCTCCTCGACCCCCGCGATGCTCGCCGAGCTCAAGGGCGCGACCGACGCCGGCGAGAACATCGCCGTCACGCTGTGGCGCCCGCACTGGGCCTACGACGAGTTCCCCGTCCGCGACCTCGAGGACCCCGAGGGCGCGCTCGGCGAGGCCGAGAAGATCCACATGTGGGGCTCGTCCGACTTCGAGGAGCGCTACCCGACGCTGACCAAGCTGTTCGGCGCCTTCTCCCTCGACGACGAGCAGCTCTTCTCGCTCGAGAACATGATGTTCAACTCCGACGAGTACGCCGACGAGGCCGAGGCCGTCCAGGCCTGGCTCGAGGCGAACCCGACGTTCGTCGACGATCTCAAGGAGGCCGCGGGCGTCTGACGTCGCGCGACGAACGGGCCGCGGTCCTCGGCTCGCCGCCGTCGGTTCCGCGCCCGGGCGTGCTGACGACAGGAGGCCGGCTCCCCACGGGGAGCCGGCCTCCTGTCGTCCTCGGACCGGTGCGGCTCTCAGAGCTCGCGCGCGTCGTCCTCCAGCAGGACCGGGATGCCGTCGCGCACCGGGTACGCGAGGGGGCGGTCGGGATCGGTGGAGTGCAGCTCCGGCTCCCCGGAGGGGCCGGTGCCGTCCACCAGGCGCGCGCCGGTCACGGGGCAGCGCAGGGCCTCGCGCACCCAGGGGTCGATCTGCAGGCTCATGCTCGCTCCTCGTCGTCGTGCGTGCGCACGAGCGACAGGACGTCGTCGCGCACCTTCTCCATGATGTCCTCGTCGGCGGCCTCGACGTTGAGCCGCAGCAGCGGCTCGGTGTTCGAGGCGCGGAGGTTGAACCACCACTGCGGGTGGGAGTCCCAGTGCGAGACGGTCAGCCCGTCGAGCTCGTCGACCTCGACCGGCCCGCCGCCCTGCTGCGTCACGTACGCCTCGACGACGCGCGCCCGGGCCGCCGGCACGTCGGCCACGGTCGAGTTGATCTCGCCCGAGGCGACGTACGGCTCGTACATGTCCCCGAGCGCCGAGAGGGGGTGCGGCTGCGACCCGAGGGCGGCGAGCACGTGCATCGCCGCGAGCATCCCCGTGTCGGCGAAGAAGAAGTCGCGGAAGTAGTAGTGCGCGCTGTGCTCGCCGCCGAACACGGCGTCGTTCTGGGCCATCTGCGCCTTGATGAACGAGTGGCCGACGCGCGTGCGCACGGTCCGGGCGCCGGCGGCCCCGAGGAAGTCGGGCACGGCCCGCGACGTGATGAGGTTGTGGATCACGGTCGGCGTGCGCCCCGCCTCGACCTCCTTCGCGACCTCGCGCAGCCCGACGAGCGCCGTGATCGCCGACGGCGACACCGGGTCGCCGTGCTCGTCGACGACGAAGCAGCGGTCGGCGTCCCCGTCGAACGCGAGCCCGAGGTCGGCGTCGTGCTCCACGACGGCGGCCTGCAGGTCGAGCAGGTTCTTCGGGTCGAGCGGGTTCGCCTCGTGGTTCGGGAACGTGCCGTCGAGCTCGAAGTACAGCGGCACCACGTCGAGCGGCAGCGCGGGCAGGCCCGCGCCCGTGCCCAGGACGGCCGGGACGGTGTAGCCACCCATCCCGTTGCCGGCGTCGACCACGACCTTGAGCGGCCGGATCCCCGACAGGTCGACGAGCGAGCGCAGGAACGCCGCGTAGTCCGCGAGCGTGTCGCGGTCGGTGACCGTCCCCGGCTCGTCCGCGGCGGCGGGGAGGCCGTCGTCGAGGTACCCCTCCGCGAGCCGGCGGACCTCCGCGAGCCCCGAGTCCTGGCCCACCGGGCGCGCGCCCGCGCGGCACAGCTTGATCCCGTTGTAGACCGCGGGGTTGTGGCTCGCGGTGAACATCGCGCCGGGCGCACCGAGGACGCCGGACGCGTGGTAGAGCCCGTCCGTCGAGCACAGCCCGATGCGCACGACGTCGACCCCGGCCTCGACGAGACCCGCCGCGAACGCGTCCACGAGCTCCGGCCCGGAGTCCCGCATGTCGTGCCCGACGACGACGCTCGTCCGGGCGGGCGCGTCGCCTGCGGGGGCCGGCGCCTCGGGGAGCACGACCGCACGGGCGAACGCGGCACCGATGGCCTTCGCCACCTGAGGGTTGAGCTGGTCCGGGACGGTGCCGCGGACGTCGTACGCCTTGATGAGGTGGGAGAGGTCGGTCGTCACGCCGCCCACCCTACCGAGGCGGGGGTACGGGGGTGCGTCGGGGTCAGTCGCCCTCGGCGCGCAGGACGCGCAGGTGGCCGCGTCGCCCCACCTCGGTGACGTCCGGCGGCTCCGGCTCCGTCCGGACCTTGCCCGCCTCGCGCACCGCGTCCGCGAGCGCCGACAGGTCGTCGTCGCTCGGGCCGGTCTCGACGAACTGGGGCGACAGCCGCACGACCTCCCAGCCGCGCGGTGCGGTGAGGCGCTCCGCGTGCTCGGCGCACAGGTCGTAGGAGTGCGGCTCGGCGAGGTGCGCGAGCGGGCCGAGGACCGCCGTGGAGTCGGCGTAGACGTAGGTGAGGGTCGCGACGGCGGCACGGACGCACGCCGTGCGCGAGCACTGCCTGACGGATCTCACGCGCTGACCTTACGCCTTCCTGGCGTGTCGTGGGGCCGCCACACGCCGTCCGAGCGCCCGCGCCGCCGCAGGTGGGCGCGCTGCGCCGGGCGGCGGCGGGCTAGAGTCGTGGTGTGCGTGGCAACACTCCGTCCCCCGGCTCGCGGCCCGAGCCCGCCGGCAAGGGGCGCCGGGCCCGCGACCGCTGGTCGCGCCGGGCGACCCCCGCCCCGCCCCCCGTCTCGTTCGACGAGCTCGTCATCCCGCCTCGGGCGCCCGGCCCGGGCGGTCAGGGTCCGGTGCCGCGACGCCGGGACCGCCGGGGTCGCGGGATCCGCGGGCCGCTCCTGCCGCCCACCGCACCGGCGAGCCGCACGCGGGCGGAGAAGTTCGACGACGTCGTCGTCGACGTCGTCGAGCGGGTCGAGCGCTCGTGGGCCAAGCAGCTGCGCGGGACGGAGTTCGCGGTCGAGGACGTGCCGCCGTCCGACCCTGCACCCTGGGAGGACGGCGGCGTCCCGCTCGGCCGGTGCTTCCCCGCGGAGTCGGGTCAGCCCGCGCGCATCGTCGTCTACCGACGGCCGGTCGAGGCCCGCGCGTTCGACGCCGAGGACCTGGAGGACCTCGTCCGCGACGTGCTCGTGGAGCAGGTCGCCCACCTGCTCGCGCGCACGCCGGAGGAGATCGACCCCCGGTACACCGGCGACCGCTGACCCGCGTCGCTCCCTAGCCCCCGAGGCCCGCGGTGCCCGAGGCACGGACCGCGACGGTACCGGGCGCGGGGACGTCGGCCACGGGCAGGAGCACCGAGAGCAGGCTCGGGGTCTCGTCGCCGTCGTCCCCGCTCGGGTGACCCGCGCTCGCCGTGACCGACCAGACCGGCTCCAGGTCCCCGCGCGGACCGACGACGTCGACCGTCACGGCCGCGACCGTGGCGTCGGATCCCTCCGCCACCAGCGCGGACGGGTCGAGCGTCTGCGTCGTGCCGGCGGCGAGCGCCACGGTCGTCGTCCCGGCCTCGGCGCCGTCCTCGTCGTAGGCGCGGACGCGGAGCTCGAGGCGTCCGGTCGCGTCGTCGCCGTCCTCCGCCGGGCCCGTCGCCGGGACTGCCGCGAGCGTCAGGACCGACGTCGTGCCGGGGACGAGCGCGACCTGCCCGGCCCGCGCGTCGTCCGCCACGGCCGGGGCGTCCTCCGCGGGGGGCACCAGCGCCCGCGCGGCGATCCACGCCCGGTCGTACTGACGCTCCTCGTGCAGCAGGTCGGGGTCGGCCTCGCCTCGCCGGTCGACCGACGCCCCCGCGACGACGGGGACGTCCGCGTGCACGGCCACGGCGTACGACCCCGCGGGCAGCCCCCCGAGCGAGACGTCGGTGACGACCCCCGGCGTGAGGGCGACGTCCTCCACGCCGCGCAGCGGGACGGGCCCGTCCGCCCCGTAGACCGTCACTTGCGCGGTCCCCGCCTGGTCGCCGGGGGCGAGGAGGCGGAGCTGCGGCGCGTGCGGGTCGTCGACGGCCTCGCCGATGCTCGCGACGCCCGCGAGCGCCAGGTCGTGCGCGGGGTCCGCGCCGGGGACGACGTAGTCGACGCCGAGCGGGACCAGCCCGTCGAGCGTGGAGTGCTGGAGGTAGGCGGAGACGAGCCCGCCCGTCGCCGCGACGTGCACGACGAGACGCCGCTGCTCGGGGGCGGCCGCCTCGACGAGCGTCACGACCTCCTCGCCCGGGCCCACGAGCTGCTGCCCGCCCCCGGAGAGCACCGCGGCCCCGCCCTGGCCCCAGACGTCGACCTGCACGACGGCGGGCGTGAGCCCCGGGTTCTGCAGCACGAGCTGGGTGCTGCTGCCGATCTGGGTGCTCCCGCCCACGAGCCACTGGCTGATGCCGGGCCGCGCGCAGCTCGCCGCGGCGAGGCCGCGCAGGTCGCCGGCGGTCGTCACGGACCCGACCGACGCCGCGACCCGCGGCGCCGCCCCCTCGCCCGGGCGCACGGTCAGGACGCTGCCCGCGCCAGGGTCCTCGACGGTGCTCACCGTGACGTCGGCGTCGGAGGCGCGATCCAGCGCCCGGGCGCCGGTGCGCGCGGCCGTGCCGTCGAACGCGCCGATCTCGGCCGACCCGGCGCCCGCCACGACCGCGCGCAGGCTGCTCTCGGTGCCGACCGGCGCGGGACCGAACTGCGCGTCGCCGACCGTCTCCGGGTCGGTGAGGCGCGCGGGCCCCGGGCAGACCGTGACCTCCGGGGCCGGCTCGACGGCGACCCGCTCGACCGGGTCGGCGGGGGGCGGCGCGGCGGGGACCAGCGTCGCACCCGTGCTCCCGAACGCGGCCACGGCGCCGACCGCGAGCATCCCGACCAGGCCGGCGCCCGTCGTCGTGACCCGGCGCACCACCCCGCGCCGCCGGCTGCGGGACGTCCCGGCGGTCGCCCCGTCCGCCGCCGCCCGGCCCTCGCCCGTCTCGTTCTCCGTCGTCACCGCGCTACCTCGTCCCCGCCCGACGACGCCGCACCGGCACCGCGAGCAGCACGTACACGAGCAGGGTGATCCCTGCCGCCGTCATCCAGCCCGACCGGTGATCGGCCGCGTGGAACACCTCGAGCCGACCGTCCGCGCCTCCCAGGGCGAACGCCTGGAGCCCGCCGGTGGTCGACGGGTCGACGGCCTCCAGGGGTCGGCCGTCGAGCGTCGCCCGCCACCCGGGCGAGGCGTCCTCCGCGAGCACGACCACGCGGT
This sequence comes from Cellulosimicrobium sp. CpK407, assembly GCF_051844275.1. NCBI lineage: Bacteria > Bacillati > Actinomycetota > Actinomycetes > Micrococcales > Promicromonosporaceae > Cellulosimicrobium > Cellulosimicrobium sp. CpK407. Next base: position 76,176 of record NZ_JBGNYC010000015.1, on the reverse strand, counting down.
CCTCGGCCCCCGCCGGCACGACCGCGTCGACCGGTCGCAGCGCCTGGCGGTCGGCGTCGAGCGGCTGTGACCCCGCGGACGACTCGACCCGCGCGTAGGCGGGGTCGAGGCCGTCGGGCGCCACGCGCCACACCAGCCCCGACTGCCCCTCCGTCATGCGCTCGAGACCGGGCACCGTGTCGAGCCGCGCCACGAGCTCCGCGCGCGCCTGGTCCTGCTCCGCCGACGCCGGCAGGAGCACGGCGCCCACGCCGAGGCGCCCGAGGCCGTCGCTCACGTCGGCGGACGTGCCGGAGACGAGGTCGGCGACCACCCGGGGCAGCTCGCCCTCGGTCGCGCCGGGGTCCGCGGCCTGCCACGCCTCGACGACGACCGAGGAGTCGACGGCCTGCGGGCCGTCGGAGCGCAGCGCCGCGTACTCGACCACGCCGCCCGGACCGATCTCGAGGCTGAGCACCCGGGCCTGGCGCGGGGAGGACTGCATCTGGCGGCCGACCGGCGGGACGACGGGCTGGGTCGTCGCGCGGACGTCGCCGACCCGCGCGTCGTCCCGGTCGAGGACGCCCGCCGTCCACGACGCCGCGGTGCCCAGCGGGAGCAGCGTGACGACGAGGCCGAGCGCGACGACGGCACCGGACCGCCAGGGCGGGGCGCCGCCGTCGGGCAGTCGGGGCGCACCCACGAGCGCGGCGCCGAGGAGCGCGAGGAGCGCGAGCGAGGTGCCCGCGCCGGGCCAGCCCGTCACGGGGGCGTCCGGCGACGCGCCCGCCCCGACGACGGTCGAGCCGGCGAGGATCGCCGTCGCGAGGCCGATCGCCGCGACGAACCACGCGCCGACGGCGAGGCGGCGCCCGCGGAGCACGGCCACGGCGGCGAGCGTCACGACGACCGCCCCGGCGGCGAACGGCGCCCACCGCGCGAGCAGGTCGACGGCGCCCGAGCCGTCGAGCCCGAACCACGCGCCCGGCGACACCGGCAGACCGAGGAGCAGCTGCCACGGCGGCGCGGCCGCGGCCGCGACGGGCGCACCGGGGTCGGCGAGCAGGAGGCGCCACCCGCCGTCGCCCGCCGTCCTCGCCACGTGCACGAGGAACGGCGCGAAGAGCACGAGGGCCGGGACGGGGACGAGGGCGAGGTAGCGGCGGTGCGCGGGCACCCCGACCGCGACCACCACGAGCACGAGGACGCCGACCGGGAGGAGGACGGGCGAGCCGGCGACGACGACGGCGAAGAGCAGGCCCGCGGTCGCCGCCGCGGCGAGCGACCCCGGCTCGCGCCGCAGGACCGGACGCGCGGCGTCGGGCGCGGCCGGCGCGACCGTGTCGACACGCTGGAGCCCGAGCGCGCGGACCACCGCGAGCGCGAGCCACGGCAGCGTGGCGTGCACGAGCACGGCGCCCACCCGGCCCGCGCCCACGGCGGCGAGCAGGGCCGGCGCGGCGACCCACACGAGCGTGGCCCAGGCGCGCGCCGGGACCGAGCGGACCAGGGCGCCCGCGGCGAACCACGCGCCCAGACCCGCGGCGACGAAGCAGGCCGGCACGAGCAGGTTGACGGCGGTCTGGGTCGCGCCCCCCGCGAGCAGCGAGGCGGGGACGAGCGCCGTGACGTAGGGGTCGGCCGGGGCGGGTGCCCCGAGGCCGGTCGAGACCCACCCGGTCGTCGCGGCACGCCAGACGTCGCCCAGCGTGCCCGTCGCCGGCAGCAGCGAGCCGCCGACGAGGCGCCCGCCGGCGAGCAGCGCCCCCGCGAGCGGGCCGAACACGAGGGCGGTGTACGCCACGAGGGCGACGGCCGTCGCAGCGAGCCCCGCCCGTCGCCGCAGCGCGAGCGCGCGCAGCTCGCGCCGCTCGATGTCGGTCGGGGCCCACGCGGTGCGCCGCTGCTCCGCCCGCGCCAGACGACGGTCGCGCCGCTCGGCGAGCACCTCGCGCCACGTGCCGCGCAACGGGCGCAGCGCACCGCGCGGGAGCCTGCGGGTCCGTCGGGCCGCGCGCCGCGCGCGCCACACGGGCCCGACCCGGGCGAGCGCCCACAGCGGCGCGAGCAGCTCGTCCCGCGCGTGGCCGGGCTGCTTGACGAGCAACCGGTACGCGGCGTGGAACGGCGCACCGAGGATCATGGCCAGCGCGACGAACGGGAGCCACGGTGCCGCGACCCCGACGAGTCGCGCGTGCAGCTGCGACCGGCGCCGCGCGGCGGAGGACGAGCCGGGGTCCGGCGCGGGGAGCGTGGTCGCCCCGCGCCGCCGGTCCCGCAGACCGAGCAGCGACGCCTGGGCGTGCCGCACCACCGCGGACGGCACGACGATCACGCGGTGCCCGGCGAGCCGTGCCCGGCGGCACAGGTCGAGACCGTCGCCGAACGGGCCGTACTCGGGGTCGGTCCCGCCGAGCTCGAGCCACACCGTGCGGCGCACGAGCGCGCCCGCGAGCCCGACGGCGAGCACGTCGTCGCGCGCGTCGTGCTGGCCCTGGTCGATCTCGTCGTCGTCGATCCCGGTCATGCGGCGCCCCAGCGGCGTCGTCGTGACGCCGACCTCGACGAGGCGGCTCGCCGTGCCCGGCTCGAACGGCGCGGCGGGCTCGGCTCCCGTGCCGACCGTCCACCGCTCCTGCTTGGGTCCCGCCACCGCGACCGCGGTCGAGTGCTCGACCGCGCGCAGGAGCTCGGCGAGCGCGTCGGGAGCGGGCGCCGAGTCGTCGTGGAGCAGCCAGAGCCACGTGCCCGGTTCGACGTGCGCGAGCGCGGCGTCGACCGCGTCCCCGAACGAGCGGGCGCGTGGAGCAGCGACGAACCGCGCGTCGCCGAGCTGGAGCCCCTGGTGCTCGCGCGTCGCGTCACCGGTGGCGGCGTCGACCACGACGACCGCGTGCGGGCTCGTCGTCTGGGCGCGCAGGGCGGCCATCGTCTGCGCGAGGAACGGCGTGCTCCCGCGCGTGACGACGACTGCGGTGACGGTCGTGACGACGGGCAGCGCCCCGGTGACGGCAGCGACGATCTCGGGTGCCGCGACGACGCCCGGCACCGCAGCGGCACGCGCGGCCGCCCCCGGCGTGACGTCGCCGGGGCGGGCGCTGCGCGCGGACGTGGTGAGGTCGGAGGAAGTCATGTCCCGTCGATCATGCGACGGACACGGCTCCGGGCGCGGCATTTGCGCGCCCCGGTGTGGCGGGGTGTCGTGACCCCGTCACGAGGCGGCCCGGTGCGGCACGCGGCCGATCCGGACCGGGCGACGCTCGTCGTCAGACGACGCGGCGCTTGAGCTTGCGGCGCTCCCGCTCCGAGAGGCCGCCCCAGATGCCGAACCGCTCGTCGTTCTCGAGCGCGTACTCCAGGCACTCCGCGCGGACCTCGCAGCCCGTGCAGACCTTCTTGGCCTCGCGCGTGGACCCGCCCTTCTCCGGGAAGAAGGCCTCCGGGTCCGTCTGGGCGCAGAGCGCCCGCTCCTGCCAACCCATGAGCGAGTCGTCGACCGGCTCGCCGAAGAGCGGCAGCACCGGTGCCACGCGCTCCACCTCTCGTTCAGCGTCGGAGGGGAAAGCCCCTCCCGTCCCGTCCAGCATGTTCCACATCGTGCGCCCCTTCATGCCGTTCGCCGGGCCTCGTGGCGAGAACCCCGCCGGAAACTGCATTGAAGAAATTACACGCGTGTCGTCCGCGGGCGTCAAGCCGAAATGTGATAGCGACGAGGAGGCGAGGGGTGAAATTCCGACATGTCGGGACGCGATATCAGCGCTCTAGGGTGGTGTCCATGGTGACCGCTCCCCATCCCCCGACCCCGCGCGACGACCGCCCCACGCACGTCGCTGACCTGCTGCGTCTCCTCACGCGAGACCCCGGCCGACCGCGGCTCACGTGGTACGGCGACGACGGCGAGCGCGTCGAGCTCTCCGGCGCGGTGCTCGAGAACTGGGTCAACAAGACGACCAACCTTCTCGTCGAAGAATTCGACGCCGGCCCCGGCACGCGGGTCGTTCTCGACCTTCCGGTCCATTGGCGCACGGTCGTCTGGGCGCTCGCCGCATGGCGCGTCGGAACGACGGTCGTGCTCGCGCCCGTCGAGGACGACGCTATGCCGGACGACGGCACCACGCGACCGGACGTCGTCGTGACGACGCGCCCCGACCGCTGGACCGGGACGCGCGCCGAGCTCGTCGCCGTCACGCTGCCGGCGCTCGCCCGCCGGTTCGACGGCGACCTCCCGGCGGGGGCGACCGACGCCGCGTCCGCGGTCATGACCTACGGCGACCGGATCGGCTGGGCGCCCGCGGTCGAGCCCGGGCTCGAGGCGCTCTCCGCACCCCCCTCGTCGTGGGACCACGCGCACCTGGTCGACCGGGCCGCCGGCGGTCGGCAGCTCCTGTCCCCGACGCCGCCCTCCGGGGACGGGGACAACGGGGACCCGGCGACGGCCTCGATCCTGCGCCGGGTGCTCGCGACCTGGGCTGCCGACGGGTCCGTCGTCCTCGTCTCCCCCGCCACCGCGACGGCTCTGGGCTCCGACCCCGAGCGGTTTCGTCGGCTCCTCGCCCAGGAGCAGGTGACGCCGGCCTGACCGCCTTGGTGGTGTCTCCCCTCGGAGAGACCGCGCGGCTATCGTGGGCGGATCGAGGACAGGTGCGACCCCGAGCGAGGTGCCCGTGACCCGACCCGACGACCAGCCGGCCGCAGACCCCGTACCCAGCGGGCCGGGCGACGCCACGGCACGCGCCGCGAGCACGGAGGACGCCGAGTACACGCGTCGTCTGCGCGAGCTCCAGGGCGCCCGCTGGAAGCGGATCCTGCACGTGCAGGCCCCGTACCGGTGGATCGTCCGACACCACCTGGGGGCGCGCCGGACGCTCGACCTGGGGTGCGGCATCGGGCGCAACCTCCGCCACCTCTCCCCGGGCAGCCTCGGGGTGGACCACAACCCCGCGTCGGTCGCCTTCTGCCGGAGCCTCGGGATGGACGCACTCACCCCCGAGGGCTTCCTGGACGCGAGCGCCGACGGGCGGCTCCCGCCCTTCGACGCCCTCCTCGTCTCGCACGTGCTCGAGCACGTCGAGCAGGGCAGCCAGGTCGAGATGCTGCGCCCGTACGTCGAGCGGCTCGCGGCGGGCGCCCGGGTGCTCGTGGTGTGCCCCCAGGAGCGCGGTTTCGCGTCGGACCCCACCCACACCGACTTCGTCGACGACCGGAGGATCGCGCAGGCGCTCGACGCGCTCGGTGTCGTCGTGGACGGGTCGCGGTCCTTCCCGTTCCCTCGTTGGACGGGCCGGTACTTCATCTACAACGAGTTCGTCGTGCACGGGCACGTGCCGGCCTGAGCGAGACGAGCCCGTCGAGATCGCGCGCGTGGGAGGATGGCGCCCATGCGTGGAATCATCCTGGCCGGCGGCTCCGGCACGCGACTGCACCCGATCACGCTCGGTGTGAGCAAGCAGCTCGTGCCGGTCTACGACAAGCCGATGATCTACTACCCCCTGTCGACCCTGATCCTCGCGGGCATCCGCGACGTCCTCGTCATCACGACCCCGCACGACGCCGAGCAGTTCCGTCGGCTGCTGGGCGACGGCTCGCAGTTCGGCATCTCCATCTCGTACACCGTCCAGGCGGAGCCCAACGGGCTCGCGCAGGCGTTCGTCCTCGGTGCGGACTTCATCGGGTCGGACTCCGCGGCGCTCGTCCTGGGCGACAACATCTTCTACGGCCCGGGCCTCGGTACGCGCCTCTCGCGGTTCGAGGGCCTCGACGGCGGCGCGGTGTTCGCCTACCGGGTCTCCGACCCGACCGCCTACGGTGTCGTCGAGTTCGACGAGGACGGCAAGGCCCTCTCGCTCGAGGAGAAGCCGCAGCACCCACGCTCGAGCTACGCGGTGCCCGGACTGTACTTCTACGACAACGACGTCGTGGCGATCGCCCGCGACCTCGAGCCGTCGGCCCGGGGCGAGTACGAGATCACCGACGTCAACGCGGAGTACCTCCGCCAGGGGCGGCTCCACGTCGAGGTGCTGCCCCGCGGCACGGCCTGGCTCGACACCGGGACCTTCGACTCCCTCCTCGAGGCGTCGGACTTCGTCCGTACGATCGAGAACCGGCAGGGCCTGAAGGTCGGTTCGCCCGAGGAGGTCGCGTGGCGCCGGGGCTTCCTCACCGACGACGAGCTGCGCACCCGCGCCGAGAAGCTCGTGAAGTCCGGCTACGGGAGCTATCTGCTCGGCCTCCTCGCACCCTGACGACGACGGTCGGCGGCTGCGCCGACCGTCAGCCCGCGAGGACCTCGGCGGCGGCCGTCCGCCACCGCTCCTCCCACTGGGCGATCACGGGCACCCCGACCGCCGCCAGGGGCGCGTGGTCGAGCACCGAGTACGCAGGACGCGGCGCCGGACGCACGAACGCCTCGCTGGTCGTCGGCCGCACGCTCTCGGGGTCGTGGCCGGCGGCGACCGCGACCGCGCGCGCGAACTCGAACCAGGAGCACGCGCCGCTCGCCGTCGCGTGGTACACGCCGCCGGGGGCGCCGGTCACCACGAGGCGGTCGACGGCCTCGGCCACGTCCCGCGTCCAGGTGGGCTGGCCGACCTGGTCGGCCACGACGTCGACCCCACCGCGCTCGCGCAGGAGCCGGGCGATGGTCCGGGGGAAGCAGGCGCCCCGCGCGCCGTAGAGCCACGCCGTGCGCACCACCAGGTTCGCCGGAGACGCCGCAAGGACCGCCCACTCGCCCGCGAGCTTCGTCCGCCCGTACGCGGACACGGGCGTCGGCGCGTCGTCGACGCGGTAGGGCGCGTCGGCCGTGCCCGCGAAGACGTAGTCGGTCGAGATGTGGACGAGGCGGCGCCCGGCACGGGCGCACGCTCGCGCGAGGACGCCGGCACCGAGGGCGTTCACGGCGAAAGCGTCGGACTCGTGCTGCTCCGCGCCGTCGACGTCCGTCCACGCGGCGCAGTTGACGACGACGTCGACCGCGGCGACCGCGTCCTCCACGCTCCGGGCGTCCAGCACGTCGAGCTCCCGGGACGACGGAGCCCACACCTGCTCCCCCCGCTCGGCGAGCCGACCCGCGAGGTCCGTGCCGAGCATGCCCGTCCCTCCCGTGACCAACCAGTGCACGAGCGACCTCCGATCCTGTGGGCGATGACCAGACGAGCGTAGTGGAGGCCCCGGTCTCGTAGGATGACCAACCATGACCCCTGAGATCGGCGGACCTTCCCGCGCCCGCCGGACGACCACCTGGGTCGCGCTCCCCCTCCTCGCCCTGGTCGCCCTCCTCGCATGGGGATTCGCCACGCCGGTCGGCTCGAGCCCCGACGACGACTTCCACCTCCCGTCGATCTGGTGCGGGCTCGGCGAGCGGGACGGCCTGTGCGAGCAGGGCTCCGAGGAGCTCACGCGACTCGTCCCGGCAGCGGTCGCGGGCGAGCCTTGCTACGCCCGGGACGCCGCACGCGACGCGTCCTGCTGGTCCGACTCGACCGAGCTCGTCGAGACGGACCGCGTCAACACGGTGCACCTCTATCCCCCGGTCTTCTACGCGACGATGTCGGCGTTCGCGTCGACCGACGTCGAGACGTCCGTCCTGCTCATGCGAGGGTTCAACGCGCTCCTCTTCGTCGGGCTCGTCACCGGGGTGGCCGCCCTGGTCCCGCGGCCGCTCCGGCGCAGCGCCGTCCTGCCGTTCGCCGTCACGGCGGTCCCGCTCGGGTTGTTCGTCGTCCCGTCGACCAACCCCAGCTCGTGGGCGTACCTCGCGGCGGGCGTGACGTGGCTCGCGCTCTACGCGAGCACGCTCGTCGAGGGCCGCCGCCAGATCGGGCTGGCCCTGCTCGCCGTGCTCGCCGGCTTCCTCGGCGCGGGGGCACGAGGCGACGCGGGCGTCTACGCGTGCCTCGCCGTCGGCATCGTCGCGATCCTCTCTCTCCGCCGCGACCGCCGCCTCGTCGTCCCGGCCGTGGCGGGCGCCGTCATCGCGGCGGTCGGCGCGCTCTTCTACCTGAGCTCGACGCAGGGCGGTCAGGTGAGCGGCGGCTTCAGCGACGGACCCGGAGGACCGCCGCTCGGCGTGTGGGACACCTTCCGCACCGTGCTCGAGGTCCCGGACCTGTGGATCGGAGCCGTCGGCGGATGGGGCCTCGGCTGGTTCGACGTCCCCCTCCCGGCCCTCGTCCCCGTCCTCGTCTGGGCCGTCCTCTCCGCCGCCGTGTTCCTCGGCCTCGGCAAGGCCACGCCCCGGACCCTGGTCGCGGCGGTCGTCGCCCTCGGCGCGCTGTGGGGCATGCCGACGCTCCTGCACCAGCAGTCGGGGGTGCTCCCCGGCTCGTTCGTCCAGCCTCGCTACCTCCTGCCCGTGCTCGTCCTGCTCGTCGGCGTCCTCACCGTGGCGACCGCCCGCGGCAAGGTCGAGTGGACCCGGGCACAAGGCGTCACCGGAGCGGTGGCGCTGGCGCTCGCTGCGGCCGTCGCACTGTTCACCACGATCCGGAGGTTCACCGTCGGCATCGAGACGCCGGTGGCGAACCTCGACGGCGACCCCCGCTGGTGGTGGGACGTCCTCGCCCCGACCCCGCTGACCGTGCTCGTCACCGGATCGCTCGCCGCGCTCGGCGTCTTCCTCCTCGCGGAGCGGCTGGGCAGAGCCGTTCCCACCGGCGAACGAGCGACGGACGACGAGCCCCGACCCCGACCGACGGAGAGATGACCGTGAAGATCCGAGAGCTCGACATCCCCGGCGCATGGGAGCTCACGCCGCGCCAGTTCGGCGACGACCGAGGCGTGTTCCTCGAGTGGTTCCAGGGCAGCGAGTTCGCTGCGACGGTCGGACACGACCTCGACCTCCGGCAGGCGAACCTGTCGGTCTCCGCCGCCGGGGTCGTCCGGGGGGTGCACTTCGCCGACGTCCCGCCGAGCCAGGCCAAGTACGTGACCTGCGTGAGCGGCGCGGTGCTGGACGTCGTGGTGGACATCCGCGTCGGCTCGCCGACCTTCGGCCGCTGGGACTCGGTGCTGCTCGACGACGTCGACCGCCGCGCCGTCTACCTGAGCGAGGGCCTCGGGCACGCGTTCTGCTCGCTCGAGGACGGCTCGACCGTCGCCTACCTCTGCTCGGCACCCTACGCGCCGGGCAGAGAGCACGGGATCCACCCGTTGGACCCGGGTCTCGCGATCGAGTGGCCGACGACGGACCGCCGTGGCCGTGCCCTCACCCCGCGGCTCTCGGACAAGGACTCCCAGGCCCCGACGTTCGACGAGGCGCACGCGCAGGGTCTGCTGCCCACCTGGGACGCCGTGCGGTCCTTCCTCGCCGACCGACGGGGCACGGGCGCCTGAGCGCCCGGGCGCCCGCCGACCGCGAGCTGCCGTCCTACTGCCCGGACGCGGCGTAGGTCGCCTCGACGCCGGCCTTCGCCGGGCGCCACCACGACTCGTTCTCCCGGTACCAGTCGACCGTCGCGACGAGGCCGTCCCGGAAGTCGGTGTAGCGCGGCTCCCAGCCGAGCTCCTCCCGGAGCCGCGAGGCGTCGATCGCGTACCGCAGGTCGTGCCCGGGGCGGTCGGCCACGTGGTCGAAGTCGTCGGAGGGCCGCCCGAAGATCTCGAGCAGCGTCCGCACCACGTCGAGGTTGCTCGTCTCCCCGTCGGCACCGATCAGGTACGTCTCCCCGATCCGGCCCGCGTCGATGATCCGCCACACGGCGCTGTTGTGGTCCTCGACGTGGATCCAGTCACGCACGTTCAGCCCCGCCCCGTAGAGCCGGGGGCGCACCCCGTCGATGAGGTTGGTCACCTGGCGCGGGATGAACTTCTCCACGTGCTGGTACGGGCCGTAGTTGTTGGAGCAGTTGGAGAGCGTCGCCTCGACCCCGAAGGACCGGACCCACGCCCGCACGAGCAGGTCGCTCGCCGCCTTCGTGGAGGAGTACGGGCTCGAGGGGTTGTACGGGGTCGTCGGTGTGAACTTCGCCGGGTCGTCGAGCTCGAGGTCGCCGTACACCTCGTCCGTCGAGATGTGGTGGAAGCGCACCCCGTGCCGACGGACGGCCTCGAGCAGCGTGAAGGTCCCGACGACGTTGGTCCGTACGAAGGGCGACGGGTCGTTGAGCGAGTTGTCGTTGTGGGACTCGGCGGCGAAGTGCACGACCAGGTCGTGCTCGGCGACGAGCGGGTCCACCACGTCGGTGTCCGCGATGTCGCCCTGCACCAGGCGGACCCGGTCCGCCACGGGATCGAGCGACGAGCGGTCGCCCGCGTAGGTGAGCGCGTCCAGGACGGTGATCTGGACGTCCGGGCGCTCCCGGACGCTCTGGTGGACGAAGTTGGACCCGATGAAACCGGCTCCGCCGGTCACCAGCATCTTCATGTGCGCTGCTCCTGCCAAGTCGTCGTGCGGCCGACCGACCACTCTAGACGACCGGTCCCCCGGTCTCAGCCTCGCGTCCGTGACCGCAGCGCGAGGCCGATGTCGGCTCCCGTCGCGGCGATGCCCACCGGGAGCGGCACGAACGCGCGGTGGTCCAGCTCGGGCCACACGCGGGACCGGAACCGCAGGTCGAGCGCCTGACGAGAGGTGAACGGCGACGCCGCCAGCACCGCCTGGGGGCGTCGCTTGTAGATGCGGCGCATCTCGCCGAGCAGGGTCGCGATCGAGACCGACTGCTGCGACGCGAGGATCTTCACCACGGGGTCGCTCCCCGGCGGGAGGGTGGCCGCGCGGTCGAGCGTGTCGAGGACCATCGCCGCGCAGTCGTCGACGAAGAGATAGTCGCGCAGCGTGTCCAGCGGGACGTAGATCCCGATCGGGCGCGCCGTGTGGTGCGCCAGGCAGAGCTGGGAGATGAGCCCTTGGGGTTTCGCCAGGTTCTGCCCCGGACCGTAGATGTTCGCGATGCGTGCCAGCACCACGCGCGTGCCCGCCCCGCCGAGCGTACGGAAGGCGTCCTCCGCGTCGAGCTTGGCACGCCCGTACTCCGCCAGCGGCCGCGGCGCGGTCTCCTCGGTGAAGGGTGGGTCGTCGCTCCCGGCGTAGAGGCCGCCGGCCGACGAGGCGAAGAGGAGCGCACCCCGTGCCGCGACATCGGTCGGCAGCGCCCGCAGCCGGGACACCACGTCGCGGATGACGTCGAGCTCGGCACCGAGCGCGTCGGCCGTCGACGCGGTGACCCCTGCTCCCGCGGCCCAGACCACGGCCCAGGGGCCGTCTCCCGCCGTCCGGAGGAGCTCGTCGACAGCGCGCCCGAGGTCCTCGACGGCGTCGGCACGCACGCCCCACCGCACCCGCGCCCGGACGGACGACGTCCCGCGGCGGTCGAGCTCGCGCGTCACGGCCCGGCCGAGCAGGCCCCCCGCGCCCACGACCAGGGTCGTCGCGCCCCCCGCACGGTTCATCGATCGCGTGCGCGTCCGAGCGGGCCCTGCGCGGGGTCGCTCACGATGAGATAGAGCGGCCTGCCCATCGCCATGTTGACGGCCACCCCGATGTACTCCGCGACCACACCGATCGCGAAGAGGATGAGACCGGTCGCCAGCAGCATCACGACGATGAGCGACGTCCAGCCGGCAGGGACGGACTCGCCCGCGATACGGGCGATCGCGAGCGCGACCGCGACCACCACGCCCGCGACGCCGAACACCGCGCCGAGCACGCTCACGATCCGCAGCCCCCGGGTACCGCTCGAGAGCACCATCCGCCAGAAGTGCGACAGGAGGCGCCGCAGCGAGTACCCGGACCGACGCTCGCCCTCGTCACGGAGCGCGACGGGGGCCGTGGTGACGGTTCCCGCGACCCAGCCGAGCGCGACGTCGAGATAGACGCTGGGGCCCGCGTACGCGGCCACGGACCGACCGATCTCCCCGAGAACGAGCCGATAGCTCTGGTAGAGCGACGTGTCGGTGCCCCCCGCGAGCGCCTCGATCACGCGCTTCGCCGCCTTGGACGTCACGTTGCGGAACGCGGAGTGCGGAGGGGCGTTGGTCGGCGCCGCGTAGACGACGGTCGCCCGCTGCGCGAGCGCCGCGTCCAGCAGCACGCCCATGTCCGCGGGGTCGTGCTGGCCGTCCTCGTCCAGCGTGACGATCCAGTCGCCGCCCGAGGAGGCCATCCCGGCGAGGGTCGCGGCATGCTGCCCGAAGTTGCGGCTCAGCCAGACGGGTCGGACGACGTCGTACTTCGCGGCGAGGTCGCGGATGACCGCGGCGGAACCGTCGGGTCCGTGATCGAAGACGAGCAGGACCTCGGTGACCTGGGCCTGCGCCCCCGCCGGTGTCGCGAACGGGACGCAGAGCCTCTCGATCTCCTCGAGGAGGGCCGGGAGCGTGCGCTCACCCTGGTACACGGGAACGACGACGGAGATCTTGTGAAGGACGCCGTCGAGGTCTTCGTTCGTCACGCTGGAGACTATAGTCGTTGGGTCGTCGCAGCCCGTCCGCCCTCGGGTGCGCCCGCGAGCTCCGAGAAGAGGTACCCCGCCCGATGGTCATGGACCCGGAGCCCCCGACGACGGACGCCCCCGGATCGCCGACCCCGGCCCCTCCCGCAGGGATGCACGGGTCGCTCGGCCCCCTCTTCACCCTCGTCAAGGACCAGCGGGTCGCGTTCCTCATCGTGGGCGGCCTCAACACCGTCATCGGCACCGCGTGGTTCGTCGTCTTCGAGATGCTCCTGCGCGACCAGCTCGGCCGGTTCGGCTACATGGCGAGCCTCGTCTGCGCGCACGTCGCGGCCGTGCTCTGCGCGTTCGTGCTCTACCGCAAGTTCGTCTTCCGGGTGACGGGGCACGTCTGGCTCGACCTGGCTCGCTTCGAGGTGGTGAACCTCAGCGCGCTCGGGGTCAACCTCGTCGCCCTGCCGTTCGTCGTCGAGCTCTTCGGGCTCGCGCCGATCCCCGCCCAGCTCCTCATCACCTGCGTCACCGCGCTCATCAGCTACTTCGGCCACAAGGGCTTCTCGTTCCGACGCAAGAAGCCGGCGGCCACGCCCCCCGACGTCGCCGACACCGGTGCCGCCGACAGCCACAGCAGAAAGGACGCCCCCACGTGAGCCCTCGCGTCTCGGTCGTCGTGCCCGCGTACAACAACGGCGACTACATCGCCGCGACGATGCGCTCCGTGCTGGACCAGACCTTCGACGACTTCGAGCTCGTCGTGGCGGACCACTCGTCCACCGACGACACGTGGGAGCAGCTCCAGGCGTTCGCGGACGACCCCCGGGTGCGGCTCGTGCAGACGGACGCGGGCGGCGGAGCCCGGAGGAACTGGAACCGGGTGAGCGAGCTCGCCCGGGGTGAGCTCATCAAGCTCGTCTGCGGGGACGACCTCGTGCACCCCACCATGCTCGCCCGCCAGGTCGCGGCGATCGACGCGGCAGGTCCGGAGGCCGTGCTCGTGGCGTCGCAGCGAGACCTCGTCGACGCGCGCGGAGACGTCTTCGTCCGTGCGCGGGGCCTGGGCGACCTCGACGGCGTCGTGGACGGCGCCGAGGCGCTGCGGGCCACCGTGCGCTCCGGCACGAACCTCTTCGGCGAGCCCGCGTGCGTGCTCATGCGCACCGACGCCCTGCGACGCGCGGGGTGGTGGCAGGACCTGCGGTACTACATCGACGCCGGCTCGTACGCCCACGTCATGGTCCAGGGACGGGTCGTCGCACTGCGCGAGTCCCTCGCGTCGTTCCGCGTCAGCGCGAGCCAGTGGTCCGTCCGCCTGATGCGGCAGCAGGCGGAGGAGGCCGCGGAGTTCCACCGCCTGGCGCGTGAGCTGGCGCCCGCCACGATCACCGAGCAGGACGTGCGCCGCGGTGACCGTCTGGCGAAGGTCGTCGCTCTGCAGCGCCGGGCGGCGTACGTCGTCCTCGGGCGCCGGATGCGCCCTCGAGACTGACCCGCCGCGCTCACACCTCGGTGCCGGCGGGGGTCGTGCTCCGTCGGCTCCGGAACCCCTGGAACGCGCAGAGCCCCACCGCGCCCAGCAGCGCCACGACCAGGCCACCGAGCTCCAGCGTCCACCCCGGCGGCCGGAACGACACCTCGACCGTCTCGCCGACGCTGTCGCCGTCGAGCTCGACCGTGAGGAGGAAGTCTCCCGTCGGTGCCGCCAGCTCACCGCCGGCGACGCGGTACCCGGGCCAGGCCATCCGGCTGAGGACGATCGTCCCACCGGACTCGGGCACGTCCGTCACGCGGAGCGTCGTCACGTCGTCGCTCACCGACTCTTCCACCACCTCGACCCCGTCGGAGGCGTAGGTCACGTGGCCGGGTCCGGGCACCGCGACGTCCCGGGTCCACAGCTCGGTCGAGTGCCCGGTCGTCGCGACGTGCCAGCCCGCGGGCGGCGTGGGAACACCGTCCGGGAACGCCGACAGGACGAGCTGGACGTTGCCGATCCCCATGAGGTCGACGAGCGGGGACGACGTCCCCTCCACCTCCGCGAACAGCGCGTCGAGCGAGCCGGCGCACGACTCCCCCCGGTTGCTCACGCACAGGGTCTCCGAGTACGCCGCGAACCCCACGGGCGTGTAGACGTTCTGCACCGGAGCCGGATTGAGGTACCAGGTGTTCGCGAGCAGCGTCTCCTCCCAGACCTCCGGGCCCGGGGCCTGCGTCGGGGCGCCCACGACGAACACGTTCTCCTCGACCCCCTCGAGCTGGCGCTGGTAGTCGGCCACGGCCGACGGCATGCCGAAGTCGGCGAGCGGTGGGTCCGGCTGGTAGCGGTGCTGCACCACGACGTTCGCCGAGGTCGCCAGGACTGCCACGAGCGCGAGCGGCAGTGCGCGCCGCCCGGAGGTGGTCCGGAGGAGGACGAAGTACGTCGCGCCGACCACGAGCAGGACGGCCACCGCGACGGCGAGCGGCCTGCCCCACCCGGGCACCTGGACGAACGCCAGGTAGGCGCCGATCAGGACGAGGGCCACGAAGACCGCGCCCCGCGCGAGGGTCACGCGCGCGACCAGCGCGCGGCTGAGCACGACCGCGAGCAGGACGAGCGCCGCGAGCGAGACGTACGGCATCATCCGCACCGGGATGCGGAGCGGGCCGGCATAGCTCGGCCCGACGACCCACAGGACCATGACGAGGAGGAACAGCCCGATCCCCACGAGGTCCCGAGCGTCGCGGACGATCTTGCGGACGTCGACGAACGCGACGAGCGGGAGCGCCCAGGAGATGTAGAGCATCGGGACGACGGCGAACGCGCCCCACCAGGCCGAGACCTCCGGTCTCGCCGTCGAGATCGCGGAGGCAAGAAGTCCGTTGAGGTCGGCGACGAGGAAGCCGTCGTTGAGGATCGAGCTTCCCTGGCGCACCGTGACGTCGGCGGAGAGGACGCCGGGGAGGTAGACCGCCACGGCGACGAGCCCGAGCAGGACGCTCGCGCCGAGGACGACGAGAGCGCCCCGCCGCTGGCCCGCGATCATCGCGTCGACCAGCACGGCACAGATGACGAAGACCAGCGCGATCGTGCCGTGGACGTAGCCGACCGTCACGACGAGATACCCGGCGACGAGCATCCCGACCGGGTTGCGACCGCGGGCCGCGCGACGCGCCATCCACCAGAACCACGGGATGCCCGTCGAGGTGAACAGTCCCGTCACCCAGGTGGTCGCGTCCATGTAGAAGGTGAACCCCGCCAGCGGGAAGCCGATGCCCGCGAGGAGCGCCCAGTGGCGGTGCCCCCCGAAGTCGCGGACCAGGCCGTACGCGCCGACGGCTGCGACGCCCATCACGACCGCCTTCACCGCGGTCGAGAACACGACGGCGTCCGGAGCGTAGGACGCCAGAAGACCGATCAGGAGCACGACGGGGTTCAGGAGCCCCCACTGCCCCTCGACGAAGTAGTTCCCGGCCGCCCAGGTATCCGTCTCGAGGAACGAGAACCCGCCGCCCTCGCGCAAGAGCTCGCCGATGCGGAACCAGATCCCGTACGCGCCGATCTGCGTGTCGTCGTTGAAGTAGTAACGAGGCGCTCGCACGAGCGGGACCAGGGCGAGCAGCATCACGACGAGCGCCCCCGAGGCCGCCCACGCGACCTCGACGGCCCGCCCTGCCCGCGGTGAGGCGGCGACCGCGCCGGTACCAGCGGCGGACGTCGTCCGCGGTGTCTCGGTCCCGGCGCTCATCCGACCCGCTCCTCGGGCGCCGTCGTGGGTACGCCGACGGACGGGCGTGGTCGCTCGACCTGGCCCGGCGGCGGGGTCCTCCCGGACGACGACATGCGCTTGATCGCCAGCCGCGCAGGCTCCTCGAACCAGCGCCAGAGCGCGTAGCCCACGGCGAGCGCGGCGAACGGCAGCAGCACGAACGCGATCTTCGACCCGAGCGTCCCGGGCGCCATCCACGCGAACCGGCCCTGTGCCCACCACACCGGCTCGATGAGGAGCATGTGCACCATGTAGACGCTGTACGAGGCTGCCCCGCCGATCACGAACCAGCGGGTGCCCAGGAGCGTGACGACGTGCCGGTCGCCGATCGCCAGGAGACCGACGAGAAGGACGAACAGCGGCGTCACGAGCGGCGCGAGCTCCGGGTGGCCGACAGCGTCGACCCCGTACAGCCAGGCCAGGATCAGCAGGATCACGCCGAGCGCGGCGTGGCTCGCGACGGCGCGCGAGCGGGCGGTGAGCCGAAGCTGTCGCACGCCCTCGTAGACCAGGGCGCCCGCGACGAAGCAGCACAGGATGCGGAGCATCCAGGCCCAGGGGTAGTACATGGTGCCGTACGCGACGACGAAGACCAGCAACGGGACGAGTGCGACGAACGCGAGCACGAAGAGGCTGGTCGCCCGGAGCGAGCGGCCGAGCCGGAGGAACAGGAGCGCCATGATCGGGAAGAGCGCGTAGGCGAAGGCCTCGGCGGAGACGGACCAGGCCGGGCCGTTCCACATCAGGCGGTCGGTGTCGCCCTCCGTCCACAGCGCGACGAGGAAGCTCTGGCGCAGGAAGCTCGGCACCGTGAAGTCCCGGGGCGGGACCGGGTCGGTGCTGACACGCATGATCAGCCCGTGCCAGAGACCCGCCGCCAGGAGCGTCACGAAGAACACCGGCCACACGCGGGCGATCCGCGCCCAGTAGAACCGCGCCGTCGACACCCGCTGCATCGAGCGACCCATCCGGGCCGAGTAGTTGAGCGCCAGCACGAACCCGCTGAGCGTGAAGAAGAGGTCGACGCCGAGCTCGCCGTGCGACAGCAGCGGCCCCGCCCAGGACTCCGTCCCGGGGAACTCGCTGTAGAGGTTGCCCCGGATGTGGAAGACGACGACCCAGACCGCCGCGACGATCCGCACGCCGGTGAGGGCACGGACGTGCCCGATCTCCGTCGTCGGGACGTCCGCCCCCGGAGAGGCGGACGCCGCCGCGCCGTTCGTCATCGCGTCGTTCTCGGCTTCTCGATCTCGGGACGGAACACCACGCCCTTCGCGGCCGCCTTGACCAGCCGCAGGCGCAGCCGCCACGGCACGCTCGACCGGGTGAGCTGCTTCGTCATGTTCTCGACGAGCGACGCCGCGAGCGTCGGGCTGCGGAAGGCACGGGCGGACGCGATCTGGTTGCGGACCCCGTACTCGAACTTCCAGATGTTGCCGTCGTTGACGTCGCCGAAGTTGACCCCGCGGTTCTGCGGGAGGAGGTGGTTGACCTTCGACGACGGGAGGAAGATCCCCGGGCGGTACTTCGCCAGGCGCTGGGTGTACTCCGCGTCGTCGTACCAGATGAAGAAGTTCGCGCTCGGCAGGCCGACCGCGTGCACGGCCTCTCGCGTGATGAGGACCGAGACGAACGAGCACGACTTCATCAGGGTGAAGTCGGCACCCATGGCCAGCGGGCGCGCGAAGTCCCACGTCGGCTCCGGGGTGTTCATCTCGCAGAGGGAGCCGTCCTTCCACAGGACCATGCTGCAGGCGAAGCTCGGCAGGTACCCGAGCGTCTCCGTGGCGCGGTCGAGCCCGGAGACGAGCTCGCCGAGCGCCTCGACCTGCGGGACGGTGTCGTCGTCCATGAGCCACATCGCGTCGTACCCGAGCTCGTACGCGAGCTCGGTCCCGGTCGCGAAGCCCCCGGCGCCCCCGGTGTTCTCCGGGAGCCGGCGCACGGTGGCCGGGACGGAGAACTCGCGCGACGAGAGGAACTCGGCCGTGCCGTCGTCCGAGGCGTTGTCGATGATCACCAGGCGATCGGGCAGCCGGTCCTGTGCCTCGAGCGCGTCGAGCGTCTGCTCGAGCAGCGCTCGACGGTTGTAGGTCACGACGACAGCGGCGACGCGCATCAGTTCTTCTCCTTCAGTTCCTCGAGCCGTCGCGCGAGGAACGCGCTGGCCGGCTCGACCTCGTGCAGTGCCTGGATGAGCTGGGTCTGCTCACGTCGTGCGCGCTCGTAGGCGTCCGGGTCTCCGGCCAGGCGTACGAGAGCCTGTGTCGCACCGCTGAGGAAGCCACGGGGCGCGCGGGGGACGAGGAGCATCGGGGCGACGACGGTCCGCTGGCTCCCGACGTCCGCGGACAGCACGAGGACGCCGTGCTCCTCCGCCTCGAGGGACGTGAGCGTCAGTCCCTCGTTGTCGCTCGAGATCACGAGCACGTCCACGTCGTCCATGAAGTCGCCGACGGGCCCCCAGGGGCGCCGCTCGATGACGCCCTCGAGACCCTCCTTGCGGATGCGGTCGCTCGTCATGGCGCCGAGCACTCCGCTGCCCTGCATGACGAACGAGAAGTCGGCGGGAGCCTTCGCGTGCAGCCGTGCGGCGAGCGCGACGTAGAGGAACGGCCGCTTCTGCGGCGCCAGGCGCCCGAGGTACCCGATCCGCAGCGGGCCGCCCGACCGGGGTCGTACCGCGGGGACGGGCGAGACACCGGAGGTCAGGGGCCGGTAGACGAGCTTGCGCCGGTCAACCTCGGAGTCGAGCAGATAGAGGTCTCGGAGCTCCGGCGAGATCACGTGATGCTCGTCGATCAGGTCGGAGAGCTCGATGCTCTGACGGACGAACCCACCCGTGCGGTGCTCGACGATGTGGGTGCTGTCCAGCACCTGCACGGACGGCGCCACGTGACGGAGCTCGGGCAGGAACGCGTACGCCCGGCGCGAATGGTGCACGTGCAGCAGCGTCGGCCGGTACGTGCGGACGAGGGCGGTGAGGAACGCGCCCCAGTCCTCCTCGGCGAGGGCGTTCGCCGCGACGAAGACGTCGTCGGTGATCTCGAGCATCCTGTCGAGCTGGCGCTGCGGAGCGGCCACGTCCGCGGTCACCACGACCCGGTAGCCGGCGGCCGCGGCGAGCTCGGCGGACTGCACGGCCCAGGACTCGGCCCCGCCGGACTCGAACCAGTGCATCGCGATCCACGCCACCGGCTCCTCCCCCGTCGTCAGCGGGGAGCCGCCGGCGGTGGAGAGGTGCTCGACCTGGGGGCGGAGGACCGAACGCCGGTGCTCGACACGAGTGTTGCGCCCCTGACGCCACTCGTCGAGAAGGAGCGGCGCCTTCTCGTAGATCTTCTTGTACACGCCGCCGACGACCCGACGCTTGAGCGAGTCGGGCTGGAGGAAGTGGAACTCGCCCGCCTCGTCGAGGAGCGTCGTCGTCGGGACCACGAGAGTACGGCCGACCGCGTCCTGGCGTCCGGGCTCACCCTCGACCGAGACCCGTCCGACCGCGTCGCCCTCGGCGAAGCGGCCGCCGGCGACGGCTGGGTCCACGTCGATCGGGGCGGGGAAGGGCTCGTGCTCGCTCGAGACGACGAGGAGCTCGAGCGGAGCCCCGGGGTGAGCCAGGGCGAGGCTGCGGACCGCAGCGTCGAACCACGCGGCCCCCAGCCGCTGCGCGATCCCCCGTCCCGTCTCGGTCAGGCTGACCCGTGCGACGCGTCCCCCTAGTCGACGCGTCAGCGCGGCAGCGATCTCCACCTCCACGCCCTGCGTCTCGCTCACGTCGGGTCCACTCATCCGTTTCCTCCTCGCAGGTGGGCGATCGCGTCTCCGACCGGCCCGTCGCTGACGACGTGCCCGTGCTCGAGCAGGATCGCCCGGTCGCACAGCTGCTCGATCATGTTGAGGTCGTGGCTCACGATCACGAGCGCCTTGCCGCTCGCCTTGAGCTCGCGGATCCTCGCCAAGCACTTCTTCTGGAAGGGCTCGTCGCCGACCGCCAGGATCTCGTCGACGAGGAACACGTCGGGATCAGTGTGCACGGCGACGGCGAACGCGAGCCGCAGGAACATGCCGGAGGAGTAGAACTTGACCTCGGTGTCGATGAACGACTCGATCTCGCTGAAGGCGACGATCGCGTCGAACTTCGAGTCGATCTCCGCCTCGGTCATGCCGAGGATCGCGCCGTTGAGGTAGACGTTCTCCCGCCCCGTCAGGTCGGGGTGGAACCCGGCTCCGACCTCGATGAGGCCGGCGATCTTCCCCCGGACCCCGACCCGGCCGGAGTCGGCCCGCATCACGCCCGAGATGAGCTTGAGCAGCGTGCTCTTCCCGGAGCCGTTGAGACCGAGCAGCGCGACCGCCTCGCCGTCGTCGACCTCGAAGCTCACGTCGTGCAGCGCGACGAAGTCGGACGACTGCTTCTCGCCGCGACGGACGATGGCGCGCACGACACGGTCCTTCAGCGTGTGGGTGTGCTGCAGGACGAACCGCTTGCCGATCCCGGCCACGACGATCCGTGCCTGCTGTGTCTCGACCATGGTGGACAACGTCAGAGCTCCTGGGCGAATCGGCCGTCGAGTCGCCGGAAGACGACCTGCCCGGCGAGGAGGACGAGGAACGAGAGGACGACCGCGGAGATCGTCGACCACAGGAGGCCCGGAGGCATGGCACCCGTCCGGTCGGTCCCGGGGAACCAGAAGCACAGGTGGAACAGCTCGACCGCGGCGGTCATGGGGTTCGCCTGGTAGATCCACCACAGGACGCCGTCCCCGATGGCGTCCCTGACGTTCTGCCACTGGTACAGCACGGGCGAGAGCCAGGTGGCGACCATGAGCATCAGGTCCACGATGTTCTCGGCGTCGCGGAACAGCACGTTCAGCGCCCCGAAGAGCAGTCCGAGACCGAGCGAGAGGACGGCGATGATGACGATCCCGAGCACACCCGCACCGAGCTCGAACAGCGACGGCTGCCACCCCGCGATCAGCGCACCGAGGATCAGCACGACGAGCTGCGGCAGGAAGTGCACGACGGCGACCCAGACCGACGCGACGGGGAAGAGCTCGCGCGGCAGGTAGATCTTCTTGACCAGGGCGGCGTTGCCCACGATCGACCGGGTCGCGTTGCCGAACGCCTCGCTGAAGAAGTTGACGGCGACGACGCCGGAGAACAGGTAGACGGCGAAGTCCTCGACGTTCTCGTTCATCCGCAGGAACACGCCCACGGCGAAGTAGAAGACGACGAACTGGACGGCGGGCTTCACGTACGACCAGAGCAGGCCGAGGAAGGATCCTCGGTACCGCACCCGGAGCTCCTTGCGCACCAGCAGGCGCGCGAGGAATCGGCGGCGGAGGACGTCGAGCAGCCCGGCTCCCTTGCCGGGCTCGACGAACGCCTCCTGGGGGGCGACGGTCACTCTTCGACTCCTCCGCTCTGGATCGCGGCGCCGCCACCGAAGTGCGGCGCGAGCTTGTTGTCCACCATCGACAGGGCAGCGCCGATGGCCATGTGCATGTCGAGGTACTTGTAGGTGCCGAGACGCCCCCCGAACAGGACGTCGCGCTCCGCGGCGGCGAGGTCGCGGTACCGCAGGAGCCGCTCACGGTCGGCGGCCGTGTTCACCGGGTAGTACGGCTCGTCCTCGCGCTGCGCGAACCGCGAGAACTCACGCATGATGACGGTCTTGTCCGTCGGGTAGTCGCGCTCGGGGTGGAAGTGCCGGAACTCGTGGATCCGGGTGTACGGGACGTCCGCGTCCGCGTAGTTCATGACGGAGGTGCCCTGGAAGTCGCCGACGGGGAGCACCTCCTCCTCGAAGTCGAGCGTGCGCCACGACAGGTCGCCCTCGGCGTAGTCGAAGTAGCGGTCCACGGGCCCTGTGTAGACCACGGGGACGTTGCCGACGACGTTCTCCTTGTTGACCGGCTGCGTCGCGTCGAAGAAGTCGACGCCGAGGCGGACCTCGATGTTCGGGTGGTCGGCCATCCGCTCCAGCCAGGCCGTGTAGCCGTCGACGGGCAGGCCCTCGTGCGTGTCGTTGAAGTACCGGTTGTCGTACGTGTAGCGGACGGGCAGCCGCGAGATGATCGACGCGGGCAGGTCGCGCGGGTCCGTCTGCCACTGCTTCGCGGTGTACTCACGGATGAACGCCTCGTAGAGGGGCCGTCCGATGAGGGAGACGCCCTGCTCGTCGAGGTTCGCCGGCCTCTTGCCGCCCAGCTCCGCGGAGAGCTCCTTGACGAGAGCGCGCGCCGCGTCGGGGCCGTGCGCAGAGCGGAAGAACTGGTTGATCGTGCCCAGGTTGATCGGCATCGGGAACACCTCGCCGCGGTGCGTGGTGTACACGCGGTGCACGTAGCTCGTGAACGCCGTGAAGCGGTTCACGTACTCCCAGACGCGCTCGTTGGACGTGTGGAACAGGTGGGCGCCGTAGCGGTGCACCTCGATCCCCGTCGTCTGCTCCGCCTCGCTGAAGGCGTTGCCCCCGATGTGCGGCCGTCGGTCGATCACGAGGACCTTCCGGCCGTACTCCTCGGCGATCCGCTCAGCGACCGTCAGGCCGAAGAACCCCGAGCCCACGACGACAAGATCCGCGTCCACACATACTCCTAGTCTTGGAAGACAGCCGCACTAGCGTAGCCGTTCGGCAGGTGCCGGACGGACGGCGTGGTCGGCCCCGCAGAGCCGCCACAGGACCTTCACGAGCCGCCGTCGTCCTCGAGCCCGCACGCGGTGATGCGGTAGAGACGGGCGTCGCCCTCCTGGGCGACGAGCTCGCCGACACCGGCCTCGACGAGGCCGTCGAGACCCTCGAACCCCGCCGGGGGAGTCCCCCACAGCAGCCGACCGCCGCGCATGACGTACCCGACGTCGAGGTCCTCGACGGCCTCGCAGACGCTCGGGTCGGTGAGGGCGTCGCGCAGGTGGCCCGCGACGAGGAGCCGGTCCTCGTCGAGCCGGATCCCGGTGTGCGGGAAGACCGACTCGCGCCCCGCGAGCGCCCACGTCAGCGAGCTTCCGTCCCACGGGTTGCCCACGACGGCCACGCCTTCCGGGACGACCTCGGCCACCGTCTCCAGGATCTCGATCTCGTCCGCGTCGAGCAGCCCGGCGGACCCCTCGGCGGACGGGTCGACCCGGTACACGTGGGACACGTAGGCGAAGGACTCGCGCATCGTGGCGGTGCGCGGGAGCAGGACCGACACGGCGACCGCGAGGACCACGGTGACGGCAGCGACGACGAGCGCCGCGCGCCGTCCGTCCGGGTGCAGCGCGAACGGGCCGGTCGGCACCCGCGCGAGGCGGAGCAGCGCGGTCACCGCCCAGCCCGCACCGACGACCGCCAGCGGCACGCCGAGCAGCGGCAGGAGCGCCGAGATGCGCTGCGGGTCCGCGTACCAGTACCCCGTGAGCAGGGGGCGCAGCGGGCTGTCGACGCCGCGGACGACGACGTAGAGGACCGCGACGATCCCGTAGGAGAAGGGCAGCCACCGCCAGCGCGCGACGGTCAGGCACACCACGGCACCGAGGACGACGAGACCCGCCACGACCAGGTTGGGGACCCCCGCCGCGAGGTTCTCCGGCTCGGGGAAGTTCGGCGTGGTCGACGGGTGCATCGCCGTCAGGTCGAGGACCTCGCGCGCCGCGTGCCGCCACGACGCCGTCACCTCCCAGGAGCTCTTCTCGCGGAACTGGTCGATCATCGACACCCGTCCCAGAGCCCAGTAGCCGATCCCCGCACCCACCACCGTCAGCACCGCCGGGAGCGCCGCGACCACCGGGCCCCGGCCACGGCGCCGCAACCGCCCCGTCGTCTGGACGAGGGCCGTCACGACCACCGGGACGACGACGTACCACAGCGCGAACAGCCCGTTCGGCTGGGCGAGCACGAGGGTGACCATGCCGAGCAGGGCACCTGCCGCGGGCGGCAGGCGGCGGGGACCCGTCCTGCGGACCAGCGCCAGGACGCACAGCGCGAGGGCTGCGGGCAGCACCGCGTAGGAGAGGAAGTTCGGGTACAGCAGGCCGAACGAGAACAGCCGGTTCGGGTACTGCGTGAACGCGAAGGACAGCGGCGCGACCAGGCCGAGCAGCACGGGCGACGTGCCCAGGATCGTCCGGGCGAGGGCGAGCAGTCCCGCGACCCAGACGACCGAGCCGACGAGGACCGAGACCCAGTTCGCCGCGACGGCGATGTCCGTACCGGTGAGCTGGACCACCAGGGAGACGATCCCGTGCCACAGACCGGGATAGAACGCCGTCGGGGTGTCCGGGACGGTCAGGTTCATGTGGAGCGAGGACGCGTCGCCTCGATCGAGGACGAGGGCGACCGAGTTCAGGTGGAACGGGGTGTCGAAGGTCTGGGCCACGCGATCCGGTCCCCCGACCGCGACGAGCGTGCGCCGCACCTGGAGCACGACCGCCGTCACGCTCGTCACGAGCACCACCGCCGCGAGCAGGCGTCGCGACGGGTGGGCGCCGCGGACGCGGGGCGTCCACGGGCCGCACGCCCGCCGGAGCAGGAGCGCGACGGCGGCGAGCACGACGCTCCCGGCGACGACCGGCCACATCCCCCACGGCACCCCGGCGGCACCCGCGACGACCGCGACGATCCCGATCACGCCGCCGCCGAGCAGGGGCGCCGAGCCCCACGCGACGAGGCCGCGGAGCCCCAGCGCGTACGCGGGCAGGACGCCCGGCAGGAACAGGACGAGCAGGGATGCGACGGCGACGGGCCACGTCGCGAGCCACTCGGCCATCGCTCAACCTCTCCTGTCCGCCAGGAACGTGCGGTACAGCGCCGTCCGGACCTTCTCCGGGACGAGACGGTACCCACCCCGTACGACGACGTTGCGCAGCGCCTGTGCCCGCGACGTGAAGCCGATGCGCCGCATCCGGCGCTGGAGCTCGATCTCCGACCGCAGCAGGCGCGTCCCGCCGCGCCGCGCGTACGCGCCCGCACCCACCCGGTAGAGCAGGAGCGGCTCGGGAAGGTTGCGACCGCGGGCCCCGCGGGCGAGCATGCGGGCGAAGAGCCAGTAGTCCTCGAGGAGCGGCAGGTCCTGGTAGCCGCCCGCGGCCTCGACCGCGGACCGGCGGTACACGACGGTCGGGTGGTTGAACGGCGAGTGGAAGCGCGCCCCCGACTCGATGTCCCTGCTCGACAGCGGGGGCACCCGCACGAGGCCCGGCTCGTCCTCGGAGACGAACTCCTGGATGGCGGTCCCGACGATGTCGTACCCCTCGGCGACGAGCGGGATCTGGCGCGCGAACCGCTCCGGCCGGCACACGTCGTCGGCGTCCGTGCGGGCGACGATCTCGTGGCTGCACCGTGCGAGCCCCGCCTCGAGCGCGAGCGCGAGCCCCACGTTGCGCTCGAGCCGGACGACCGTCACCCCCTGCCCCGCCGACTCGATCTCCGCGACGACCTCGCCGAGGGCAGGACCCACCGGGCCGTCCTGGACGAGCACGACCTCGGCGGGCGGGAGGTGCTGCTCCGACGTCGCCGACCGGAAGGCCCTGCGCAGGTGGGCGGCGTCGTCGCCGTGGTAGACGGGCAGGAGGAGCGAGAACGGCGGCAGCGACACGGTGGTCATGCCGCGGGCCCCCGCCGGCTGCGCCCCGCGTCCAGAGCGTCGACCTCCGCGGTCAGCGGGCCCATGTCCGCCAGCACCGCCGCGTTGCGCCGGGGACCGCGGAGCAGCCCGTCCCGCGCACCGCGCAGACCTGCCGAGCGCAGGACGTCGCGGTTCCGGGAGCCACGGAAGGTGCGCGCCCACCGCCGCAGCGACGCCCCGAGGTAGAGGAACCGCTCCTCCGGCGAGAGCGAGGGCGAGCGCAGGAGCATCCAGAGCTTGTTCCGCACCTCGTAGTAGAAGCGCTCGCCCGGGTCGGCGTCCGTGGCCCCGAACTTCTTGGTCCGGTGCTCGACGACGGACGCGGGCACGTGCAGGCCCGTCCCCCGGCGCAGCAACCGGGCCGAGTACTCGAAGTCGTCGTTCCAGATGAAGTAGTCCGCGACGGGCAGGCCGTGGTGCCGGACCGCCCGCGCGTCGACCAGCATCGAGACGAACGAGGAGGACCGCACGGGAAGAGCCCCGGACTCCCGGGCCCGCGCGATCTGCTCCGCGGACGCCCCCGGGCGACGGCGCGGCGTGTTCATCGGGTGGTCGCGGCCGTCGTGCCAGACGACGCGGCTCCCGAGCAGCGCGACCGGACCCGGGTACGCCTCCCGCGCGGCGAGCAGCTCGGCGAGGGCGGTCGGTGTCGGGATCGTGTCGTCGTCCATCAGCCAGACGAGGTCCGCGTCGAGGGCCTCGACCGCATGGGCCATGCCGACCGCGAAGCCGCCGGCACCGCCCGTGTTCTGGGGCAGCTCGAGCACCTCGGCCCCGACGGGGTGCTCGGCCGCCACGACCGCCGAGTCGTCGTGGGACGCGTTGTCGACGACGACGACCGCGTCGAGCCGACGGGTCTGCGCAGCGAGCGCGTCGAGCGCCTCGACGAGCAGGTCACGCCGGTCGTAGGCGACGACGACCGCGGCGATTCGCATGGAAAACCTCGGGGATCGGCTGGATGGAGACGCGCGAAGGCGCTCGTGCAGGATAGTCCACCCGCAGCGGGTGGATGCGCAGGTCAGGAGGTCTGCCGGCGACGTCCGGGCGACGTGCGGGAGGGCGCCCTGCGCGCCTCAGGCCTCGTCGGGGGCGTCGCCCCGCCCGAGCACGACGCGCGGCACCCCCGCCCAGCGCCCGGCGTCCGTGACGCCGCGACCGTCGACGACGAGCCGCGCCCCGGGCACGCTCTCGCGGCCGGTCTCGCGGTACTCGGCATGGTCGGTCTGGACCACGACGACGTCCGCCCGGTCCCCCAGGTGGAAGGGAGCGAAGCCGAGCGCGGCGAGCTCGGCGTCGGAGTAGAGGGGATCGTGCACGCGGACCGACGCGCCCCGCGCCTCCAGGGCCTTCACGGTGGCGAAGACCCCGGAGAACGCCGTCTCCTTCACGCCGCCGCGGTACGCGGCGCCGAGCACCACGGCGTCCAGCCCGTCGAGCGACCCCAGGAGGTCGACCGCACGTCCCACGACGCGCTCCGGCATGGACGCGTTGACCGCGCGGGCCTCGCGCACGATCGACGCGTCCGGGTCGACCGACAGGTACAGCCGCGGGTACACCGGGATGCAGTGCCCTCCGACGGCGATCCCCGGACGGTGGATGTGGCTGTACGGCTGGGAGTTGCTCGCGTCGATGACGGCGTGCACGTCGATCCCCTGCTTGTCGGCGAACAGGGCGAACTGGTTGGCGAGGCCGATGTTCACGTCGCGGTACGTCGTCTCGGCGAGCTTCGCGAGCTCGGACGCCTCGGCCGAGCCGAGGTCCCAGACTCCGTTCGGGCGGTCGAGGTCCGGGCGCTCGTCGAAGTCGAGGACGGCCTCGTAGAACGCCCGCGCCCGCTCCGCCCCCTCGGGCGAGAGCCCGCCGACCAGCTTGGGGTACTTGCGGAGGTCCGCGAACACGCGACCGGTCAGCACGCGCTCCGGCGAGAACACGAGGTGGAAGTCCTCGCCCTCCACCAGGCCCGAGATCTCCTCCAGCATCGGCTTCCACCGGTTGCGCGTGGTGCCGACGGGGAGCGTCGTCTCGTACGAGACGAGCGTCCCCGGCGTCAGGTGCTCCGCGAGGGACCTCGTCGCGGCGTCCATCCAGCCGAAGTCCGGCGCTGCCGTCTCCTCGTCGACGAACAGCGGGACCACGAGCACGACGGCGTCGGCACCCGGGATCGCCTCGGAATAGTCGGTGGTCGCGCGCAGCCGTCCGGCCGGGACCAGCTCCGCGAGCTTCTCGGCGAGGTACGCCTCGCCCGGGAACGGCTCCCGGCCCTCGTTGACCGTGGCGACCGTACCGGCGTTGACGTCGACTCCGATCACCTCGTGTCCCTTGGACGCGAACTGGACGGCCAGGGGAAGGCCGATCTTCCCCAGGGCGACGACGGCGATGCGCATCGAGTGTTCCTTCCGGCGAGCGGGTGGTCGGTCCGGCAGCGTGTCCCGGATCCGGGGGACCGCGACGGTGTCGTTCAGCGTCGAGCGGTCGGACCACCGTGCAGGATACGCGAGGCGCCGATCATCGCGGCAGCCGGTCGCTCACCTCGACGAGGAGCGGCACGTCCGAGCGCGTGGGTCAGGGCGCGGGCTCGCTCAGGTACCCGGCGAGCGCGGCGCGCACGGGGTCGGACACCACACCCGGACCACCGAGCACGACGATCCGCGCGGGGTCGAGCCGCTCGAGCTCCGCCGCCACGGCAGCGGGAAGGCTGTCCTTCACGGTGAGGAGCACCGGCCCACCACCCGCTCCGGCCGCGGGCGCTCCGGAGAGCCCATCCGGGAAGTTGAGCCCGTTCGCGACGTAGACGACGGGGACACCAGGGTCGAACGTCGCGGCCGAGATCGCGGCCGACGTCGCGAAGCGGTCCGCTCCCGCGGCGCGGGTCACGCTCTTCGACGGGGTGTACTCGGCGAGCTGCTTCGCGACGGCGGCGGAGACCGAACCGGTGCCTCCCAGCACGACGATCCGGCCCGGACGCAGCCGCCGGAGCTCGGCCGCGACCGACCCGGGGACGGCGTTCTGGCTGATGAGCAGCACCGGCGCCTTCCGAGCCCCCGCCGCGGGGGCGCCGGAGAGCGCATCCGCGAACGCCAGACCGTTCGCGACGTAGGCCACCTCGACTCCGGGGGCGAAGGTGGCAGTCGAGATCGCCGCCGAGGTGGCGAACCTGTCGGCCCCGGAGAGGCGGCGCACCTGCCCTGTCGCCGTCAGGCTCTTCAGCTGGGTGACCACGTCCGCGGAGACCACCCCGGCACCGCCGAGGACGACGATCCGCTCCGGTCGGAGCCGCTTGAGCTCGTCCACGACGGGGTTCGGCACCGTCGTGGGCCCGACCAGGAGCATCGGGGCACCGGAGGCGGCAGCGGCCGGTCCTCCGGACAACGCGTCCGGGAACGCCATGCCGTTCGCGACGTACGCGACCTTCACCCCGGGCGCAAAGGTGGCGGCCGAGATCGCCGCGGACGTCGCGAACCGGTCGGCACCCGAGATCCGCTCGACCGCGGTGCCGAGCTCTCCGAAGTACTGGGAGGCACGGCTCTGGATGTACGACAGCTTCCCGTAGGCGAGCGTGCCGGGGCACTCGGTCTGATGGGTGTCCCGGTGACCGAAGACCTTGGGGAGGACCACCGACTGTCCGGCCTCGAACCGGCCGCCGGCCGTCCTGCTCGCCGCGGTGAACGTTGCCTTCCCTGCCGGGTCGACGCCGTACTGCGCGAGCCGGTAGGCGATGATCTTCGCGACGCCGTCGAGCTGCGCCGTCGAGGGTGCCACGTTCGTGTAGGTGCCGACCATCGCTACCCCGACCGTGCCCGTGTTGAAGCCACCGGTGTGCGCTCCGATGAGCGCTCGCTCGATGCTGCCATCGGCCCCCTCGTAGACGTTCCCCCACTTGTCGACCAGGAAGTTGTAGCCGATGTCGCACCAGTCGTTCCCGGACTGGTGGAACGCCTGGTCGTTCCTGATGATCTGCATGGCCTCGGCCATCGACGTGTAGTCGTTCGCGTTCACCGTGTGATGGACCGCACCGCCCTTGAGCGTCGCTGCCGAGCCCCAGGCGCAGGACGCCGGAGCCGCGCCCCACTGCTCACGCGTGATGATCGTCGGGAAGGGGGTCTCCGCAGCCGAGACCGCAGCGGCCCCAGCCACCGGCGCGGCCCCGGACCTCTGTGCGGCCGCCGAGCCTGTCGGTTCGGAGGAGACCGTCGTGACCTGGACGCCGTCGGGCAGGGTCGCGTCGTCGTCGACGGTGGCGATCTCCACCGCGTCCGAGTCGCCCACGTACACGGTGCTCGACGACACGACGTCGCTCGTCGCGGCGTCCGCTCCGTCTGTCGCCCGGTCCACGTGGGTCCATGGACCCCACGACCCGTCGATGGCCCGCGCGCGCAGCCGGATCTCGGGCACGGCTGCGTCGATCTCGGACGACCACGTCACGGCGGCGGTCTGGAAGCTCTCCGCGACGGCGACGGCACCGTTCTCGGCGACGTCGTGCGTCTCGACCTGAGCCGCCTGAGGACCCACCTGGGGCAGGGCGGCGGCGACCGGTGGCGCGTCAGCCTGCCCCGCCGTTGGCTCGAGCACGGACGACCGGGGCAGGGCGCTCCCCGCCGGTGCGAGCACCACGGAGAGCACGAGCAACGGGGTGACGCCGTACGAGAGAGCCTTGCCCGCGACGGAACGTGCCGACACCGGCGCACTCTTCGTGACGCTCGGCCTCGGTGTGGTCCGTGCAGAGTGACGCGCCACGGGATCGCCTCCTAGGGATGCGCGGAATGTCCGCCTCGACACAGAATGCGGACGAAGGGAACTTAGCCCAGATCACGGCCCGGGAGAAGCGCCGCGTCCTGACGCGCCTACAGGACGCGTCGGACGACCGGGACCCGGCGGAGCAGGAGCACGATCGCGTAGGTCACCACGAGGACGAAGACCACACGCCCGAGCATCAGCGGGGCCGAGCCCGCCGCCTTGGCGCCCCCCAGGACAGGCAGCGCCAGCATCAGGTTCCACACGATCAGGTGGAGCACGAACACGCCGAGCGTCGCGTCTCCCGCGACACGACCAACCGCAGCGGCGCGAGGCGTGGCCAGCAGACCGAGCAGACCGCCCGGCCTCACCACGCTCTTGACGACGAGATACACGAGGACGGCGTAGACCTGGACCTGGACGCCGTAGTACGTCGTCGGCAGGAGCTGGCGCACGAGCTCCGGTGCCGCAGGGTTCTCCCAGAGCCACCACTGCAGCACGCCGATCCCCGCCGCGCCGACGGCTGCCGCGGCGAGGACCCAGCCGCGCAGCACGACGTCGCGCAGGCCCCAGCCCAGCAGGTAGAGGCCGAGGTACGGGATCCACCACGTCCAGGCCGTGTGCACCCACGCGACCGGTAGCCCGAGGACACCCTCGGCGGCTGCGGACGCAGCCGTCATCCCGACGAGTGCGGCTCCGGCGACGCACACCGGGCGTCGTCCTGTCGTGCTCACCCACGGCACGAGCACCGGGGTGACCAGCGCGAGCCCGAGCACGATCCAGAAGAAGTAGAGCGCGGTGTAGAGCCGCCCCGTCGCGGACTGCTCGACGAACGCGCGCACGCCGAGGTTCTCGCCCAGCACCGCCACGCAGAAGGCCCACCAGACCAGGTGCCACACGACCACGGCGGGGAGCAGGCGCAGCGCTCGCTTGCGCAGGAAGGCCCCGGCCCCGGCATACCGTGCTGGGTCGAGCAGCAACGCCCCGCTGACCAGGACGAACGCCGGGACGGCATAGTCCGATCCGAAGTCGAGCCAGATCGCCAGGTTGCCGTGGAACGTCCCCCGGGCGCCGTCGACGATGGCGTCGTGACCGACGACGTGGATGCACACGACGGCGGCGATCGCGAGGACACGAAGCCACGAGACCCATTCGAGGCCGGTGACGCCGGCGGTCGGCAGCCGCGACGACGCCGCGATGGCCTCGCGGGAGGGCACCGGGGTGGAAGGAGGGGGGGAGGCCACGGGCAGGAGCGTACCGGGGCCCCCGGACGAGGTGTCCGAGGGCCCCGGCTACCGAGGGCCGGGCGACTCAGCAGGTCGTCAGGTTCTCCACGGCGGCATCGAGCACGCCCGGGCCGCCGATGACGTAGAAGCTCGTGACTCCCCACGAACGCGGGTCACGCACGGCCTGCGCAGGGATGCACGACGGCAGCGACAGGTAGAGCGGCTCGAAGAAGTATCCCGCCATAGCCCCTGCTGAGAGGGCGTCCGGGAAGTTGAGGCCGGAGGTGTAGTTCACGGAGCCCGGCGTCAGCACGCCGTCGGCGTGGAGCAGGCCGAAGAGGTAGGCGTTGATCGCGTTCGCGGTGCCGAACCGGTCGTTGCCGGCGAGTCGCGTCGGGACGGTCACCCAGGGCTGAGCCAGGAGGTTGCGCTCGTAGGCCGACGAGATCGACGCCGCCCCGCCCACGAGGAAGAGGTACTCCGCGCCGAGCCTGTCGCGCAGGAGGACCGTCGTCGCCGCGTCGGCCGTCGTCGCCCGCCCGTCGACGAGCACCACGGGCGAACCGACCGTCGCCGCGGCCGCGCTCGCCGCGAGGGCGTCGGCGTAGCCCGTGCCGCTGGCGAGGTACGCGATCCTCGAGGCGTCCATCCCGCGCGCGGCGTAGTCGAAGCCGCGCTGGACCACGACGCGCGACGTCTCATAGCGGTCCCGACCGGCGTCCCGCCGGATGTTCGGCTGGATCGCCGCGAGCTGCGCGTACGCCGCGTCGGACACCGAGGCGGTTCCGCCGACGACGACGATCCGTGCCGGGTGGAGGCGCTCGATCTCCCACAGCACGACCTCCGGGATCGCGGCGGCCGGGGTCAGGAGCAGCGGGCCGCGGTTGAACGCCGCGGCCGGCGCCGCCGACAGCGCGTCGGCGTAGCCCATCCCGCTCGCGACGTACACCACCGGCGCCGCCTGCTCGTCGGCGTCGATGCGACCGTTCAGGACACCGGACCGCCCGCCGTCGCCGAGGCCGTAGAGGTGCGAGACGGCGACGGCGGTCTCCCAGCGGTTCTGGCCGTACACGCGGTCGACGCTCTCGTCCGCCGCGACGGCGAGCGCGGCGGGCTCGGCCCCGAACGCCCGAGCGGCGAGGGCTTCGACGGCGACCGAGTCAACGGGCTCGGTGTCCTGGGGACGGAAGGCCCGGAGGTGGGCGACCCGCTCCTGGGCGGCCGCGACGAGCGCCGCGTCGGCGCCGTCCGGGGTGCTGGGAGCGGCCTGGGCGGGAGCTGCGAAGAGGGCACCCGCGGTGACCGTCGCCACCGCGCACGCGAACGCAACGACCCGGGACCGGGCCGTGCGCGAACTTCCTGTTGCCATGGGCATCTCGACTTCCTCGACGATTTGCTCGAAACGGGTGAACCCGTCGACGACGGCCCCCCGAGCGCCGTGATCGTAGCGTTCCCGAACGCGGGGAGGAAGCCGCTGTCCGACCGACACCCACGCGGGGCCGTCGACGGGCACGCCAGCCGCGAGGGCGACCTCTCGACGAGTGCCCTGCGGAGCCTGACGCCCGGCTCCCGTTAGCATCGATGTCCGTGAAGATCCTCAGCGTCGTGGGCGCGCGCCCGCAGTTCGTCAAGCTCGCCCCGATCGCCCACGCCGCGACCGCCGCCGGCGTCGAGCACGTCATCGTCCACACGGGGCAGCACTACGACCCGATGCTCTCGGACGTCTTCTTCTCGGAGCTCGGCATCCCCGACCCGGACGTCCACCTCGGTGTCGGGTCCGGGAGCCACGGCGTCCAGACCGGAGCGATCCTCGGTGCGCTCGACGCCGTCCTCGACGCTCACGCCCCAAGCTGGGTGCTCGTCTACGGAGACACCAACTCGACGCTCGCCGCGGCCTTGAGCGCCGTCAAGCTCCATCGCCCGATCGCGCACCTCGAGGCGGGACTGCGGTCCTTCAACCGTCGGATGCCCGAGGAGCACAACCGCGTGCTCACCGACCACGCCGCGGACCTGTGCCTCGCGCCGACGCAGGTGGCGATGGACCACCTCGCCGCCGAGGGGCTCGCGGCACGCTCCGTGCTCGTCGGGGACGTCATGACCGACGTCCTCCACCAGGTACGCGACGCCGTTGCCGACCGCCCGCTCCCGCTGCTCGCCGAGGCCGGCCTCGAACCCGGGGGGTACTACCTCGCGACCTTGCACCGTGCCGAGAACACCGACGACCCCGCGCGGCTCCGCGACCTCGTCGCCAGCCTCGCAGGGCTCGACCGGCCCGTCCTGCTGCTCGCCCACCCTCGTCTCGTCGCGAAGTGCGCCGAGCACGGTATCGAGCTCGAGACGGGAGCTCTCCGTCCCCGCTCGCCGCTCGCCTATCCGGACCTCGTGGCGGCGGTCTCCGCCAGCGCCGGCGTCGTCACCGACTCCGGCGGCCTGCAGAAGGAGGCCTTCCTCCTGCGCGTCCCGTGCACGACGCTGCGGACCGAGACCGAGTGGGTGGAGACCGTCGAACTCGGCTGGAACGTCCTCGCCCAGCCGGACCAGGTCCGCGACGCGGTGACCCGTCCTGCGCCAGAAGCGACCGGAGCCGCGCCGTACGGGGACGGGCGCGCGGCGGAGCGCGTCATCGACGTGCTGCTCCGTGACGCGCCGGGCGAGGTCAGCGCATGACCTGCCGGTACGCGGACTCGTAGCCCCGACGTACCGTCGCGGCCGAGAAGCGGTCACCGACCGTCGCGGCGACGTCCGCGGCGGAGAGCTCGGCGGTCCGTCCGAGGACGGCACACACCGCACGCGCGTACGCCGCCCCGGACTGCGTGCCCACCAGCTCTCCCACCGCGGGGTCCAGGTATTCGGCGTGACCACCGTTCGCGCCGGCGACGACAGGCCGGCCGTGGACGAGCGCCTCCGCGGCAGAGACGCAGAAGTTCTCGCGGAGCGTGGGCAGCAGGAAGAGGTCGGCCCGGTCGAGCTCGGCGAACACGCGGGGTGCGGGTAGGCGGCCGACCAGCCGGAGCCGGTCCGCGACGCCCCGCTCCCCAGCCCGACGCAGCACGTCCTCGCGCAGCGGCCCGTCCCCCACCCAGGTCAGCGACACGTCCGGTACGTCCGCGGCGAGGAGCGCGAGGGCGTCGACGGCCGTGAGCGGGTCCTTGCCCGGTACGAGACCGCCCACGGCCACGAGCCGGCCCGCCCGCGGCCGGGGCACCACGGCGTCGGGCGGCTCCACGACGCACGGCACGACCTCCACCGGTCCGCGCCGGAGACGCCCGACGGGCCGGGCGAGATACTCGCACACGGCCGTGACGGCGTCGGGCCGGGCGAGCGCGCGGCCGAGCAACGGCATGGCTGCCCGCCACGCCCAGGGGAGCGAGCTCGGGTTGGAGATGCCCGACCAGTGCTCCGTGTGCACCCACGGCACACCCGGGCGGCGGGCGAGGAACGGCAGGAGCGACGGAAAGGCCATCGTGTGCACGACGTCGAACCCCCGCGCGAGACGACGCGCCGCCCGGGACGCGCGGATCCAGTGATCGGGCCGCGCAGGGTCCATCGGCACCTGCCGGACGACGACGCCGCCACGCACCGAGAACGGGTCGCCGGACGCGAGGCGGGGCGCGACGAGATGGAGGACCTCGACGTCGTGCGCGGCCGCCAGCGTCAGCACGTCCTTCTCGACGAACGCACCGGTCGCGGGGTCGTCCGCGCTGGGGTACCACGCCGTGACCACGAGGATCCTCATGCCGCACCCGCCCCGCGCGTCGGGCGCGAGCGACCCGCGAGCGCCGACGCGACCATGAACCGTAGCGGGGCCTCGCGGTGGAACGACCACCGCACGTCGCGCGGCACGAGCGTCCCCGGCCGGCCGAACCGTCGCCGCGCGACGGAAGCCGCGACGAGGACGTCGGCTCCGACCGTCGTGTCCAGGACCGCGTCAAGCAGCGCCCGGTCGGCACGAGAGAAGGGCGCGGCCGCCCGGGGGGCCGCACCAAGGAGCTCGACCGTGGCCTTCCGGAGCGCGGTGCGGTCGTCGGGCCCCCAGGCCGTGGCGTCGGGCCGGTTGTGGACGGCGCCGAAGACATGGATACGGACGAGCTTCCGTACGACCGCGTCGCGGACGTCCTGCGGCAGGTCTCGCAGTTCGCGGACTACGCGCGGGACGTAGGCGAGCTCGGTACCGACCGGTCTGGACTCTCTCGTGACCCTGCCCGCAGTGTCGTCCATCACCACGTACGCCGGGCCGCGGTCGAGGCTCACGGCCGCACCGGAGAACCACAGCGCGTGCACGTAGGAGATGTCCTCCCCCACCTCCACGTCCGGGGTGAAGCGCAGGGCGCCGAACCGAGCCGTCGACACCAGGCCGAGCGGCGCGCTGCGGTAGGCCAGACGATCGCGGACCCCGTCGAGGTGCGCGCGGCGCCAAGGTCGCGCGGGCGGCGTCCGCATCGGGGGGCCCGCCTCGTGGCGCACCCGTGCGACGACGACGTCGGCACGGTCCCGCCGCGCGGTCCGGAGCCACGAGTCGACCGCCCCCGGCTCGAGCACGTCGTCCGAGCCCAGGACGGACGTGAACGGTGCCGTGGCAGAGTCGAGACCGTGGTTGAACGGGCCTGCCGGCGATCGGACCCCGTCCCGGTGCTCCAGGACGCGTACCCCCTCGCCCAGGCCGTCGAGGAGCGGAGCCACCGAGTGCGCCCCGATCTCGTGGCAGACCACCGTGACGCGCACGCGCGCCCGGTTCCGTAGCGCCGAGCCCACGGCCCGTGCGACGGGGCGACGGACGTCGTGGACCGCGACGACGACGTCGACGTCGGGTCCACGTTCGGGAGCGGAGACATCAGCATGCACGGAGGGCGACGCTAGCACCGCTCTACAGCACGGACCGAACGACGGGCACGCGCCGCAGGACGAGAGTGGCGGTGTAGGAGATCACCAGCACGCACGCGACGCGGGCGACGAGTTGGACGGAGGACCCCGCGGCCGCGTCACCCCCGAGCGCCGGGATCCCCGCCACGACCGGTACCAGGAGGAGGTGTGAGCAGAAGACCCCGAGGGTGGCCGCGCCGAGCACTCGCCCGACCCGCGCGGGAGCCGGACGTGCCAGGACGCGGCCGACGCCGCCCGGTCTGACGAGCGCGCGGGCGACGAGGAGGACGAGGACCGCGTACACGTGCACGCCAAGCCCGTAGTAGGAGACGGGCGAGACGACCTGCAGCCAACCGGGCGCCGCGGGGTTGCGCCATTGCCACGTGAGCAGCGCGCCCAGCAGGACCGCGGCGGTGCCCGCAGCGACGAGCGCCACGCCCCGCAGGACCACGTCCCGCAGCGCGCTCCCCAGCAGGTAGAGGCCGAGATAGAACAGCCACCAGGTCCACGGGGTCTCGACCCACACGGGCGCGGCCTCGAGGCCGTTCCGCAGCGCGACCGTCAGGACGGGCATGCTCGCGGCGCACAGCCCCGCGAGGAGGAGTGAGCGTCGCGGGGCCGTGGCCACCCACGGCACGAGCACCGGCGTCACTACGACGAGGCCGAGCACGACCCAGAAGTAGTAGAGGTGCGGGTAGAGCCGACCTGTGACGGTCAACTCGAGGAAGTCCCGGACGCCGATCTCCTGGTCAAGGTACACCACCCGGAACGCCCAGTAGACGAGGTGCCAGACGACGAGTGCCGGCAGCAGGCGGAGCGCGCGTCGGCGCAGCAAGTCCCCCGTGCCACGAAACCGAGCCGGGTCGAGGAACAGTGCGCCGCTGATCATGACGAAGACCGGGACCACGAAGACGAAGCCGATGTCGAGCCAGATCGCGAGCCAGCCCAGTCGCGACGTCCTCGCCCAGGGCGCGAGCGCCGTGGACCCGACGACGTGGATGGTGACCACGCCGACGATCGCGAGCACGCGCAGCCAGTCCAACCACGCGAGGTCGGGGGCCGACCCGCGCGCGGGCGCGTCGACGTGCGCCGGGACCGGGACGCGCGGAGCACCCGCGACGTCGGTCGTGCCCGAGGTCACCCCGGCCTCCTGGCGACGAGCGCCTCGACCGCGTCGAGCCACGGCCGCGACCTGACCTCCGCGGAGAGCTCGCGGGCGGCGCGGTCCGAGGCGCGCCGCCACTCGTCGACCCTCTCGACGTCGAGGCCGTCCAGGATCGTGCGCAACGCCTCGGCGGTGAAGGACTCCGTCACGGTTCCGAGCGCATGGCCGCGCACGACCTCCTCCATCTCGGGAGACGGACCGATGACGACGCCGAGGCGTGCCTGGACGTAGTCGAACAGCTTGTTCGGGAGCGCGGCCGCATAGTTGGGGTTGACCGGCGGAAGGACGAAGACGCCCACGTCGTAGCGGTTGAGCGTCGCGACGAGGTCGTCGTACGCGACCGGCGGAAGCACGCGCACCCGCGCGGAGCCCGCGACGCGTTCCTCGAGCTCGCGGGTGTACACCGGGTCGTTGGGGACGAGGTAGAGGTCGAGCAGGACGTCCGACGACGAAGCCTCCACCGCGTCGATCATGAGCTCGAGCGAGCGGTTCCGCTGCGCGACCCCGCTGTGGACGAGACGGACCGGTCGTGCCGTTGGGTGCGGCGCGAGGTCCGCGTAGGGCGTGGCGTTCACGACGACGTTGACCGGGGCGCCCAGGTCACGTGCGTAGCGTCGTGCGAGTGTCGGCGCGACGGTCGTGAACGAGTCGGCGCCGCGCACCCGTGTCCGCACGAGCCAACGGAGATAGGGGGCCACGAACCAGCGCCAGCGCCGGAGCTCGCTGTTCTGGCCCGGCGCGTACTCGTGCAGGTCCGCGTGCACGCCACCACGGGGGCAGAGCTCCACCGCGAGCGGAACCGCCTCGACGTCGTTGGCGAGGACCACGTCGAACGCGCCGACCGGGAGATGCTCCCGCGCCCAGGACACGGCCGAGTTCCTGCGGTACACCGCCGCGTAGCGGCGCAACAGCAGCAGCCGACGGTCCTTGACCCACGCCATGCGGTCCGCGGGCACCTCGACGTGCGCCGTGACTCCCTCGGGTGCCGGGCCGTGACCGCAGGTCGTGACGTCGTAGTCCTGGGCGAGCAGGCGTACCTGCTTGAGGACACGGGCGTCGGACGCGATGTTCGAGAAGGACAGGACGAGGACCGACGGGCGTTCGCTCATCGGGTACCGACCCTGGCGAGCCCCGCGATGACCTCGTCCCAGACGGCGACCTGAGCATCCGACGCCAGGTCGTGCGCCGACGCGTCCGAGGCGGCCTTGAGCGCCGCGACACGCGCAGGGGTCAGGGCGTCGAGGACCCGCGCCAGCGCGTCCGCGGAGAAGTCCTCCGTCACGAGGCCGATCCCTCGTTCCCGCACCACCGCCGCCATCTCGGGTGACGGACCGACGATCAGCGCGACCCGGGCCTGCACGTAGTCGAAGACCTTGTTGGGCAGCGCCCACTCGTTGTTGAAGTTCACCGGCGGGAGGACGTGCACGCCGACGTCGTACCGGTTGAGCGTCGCCAGGAGCTCGTCGTAGGGCACGGCATCGTGGACTGTGATCTCCCGGCTGCTGTGCGCCGCGCGCTCGCGCAGCTCGGTCAGGTAGCCAGGGTCGTTCGGCGTGAGGAAGAGGTCGAGCGACACCGGGGCGGTAGACGCGTCGACGGCCTCGAGGAGGAGCATCAGGTTGCGCTTGCGCAGGCTGGCTCCGCTGTGGACGAGCCGCACCGGTTCGACGACCGGCCCGGGCGACAGCGCGGCGTACGGCGCGGCGTTCGTCACGACACGGCACTCGACGCCCAGCTCGTCGCGGTAGGCCTCCGCGAGCCCGTCGCCGACGGTCGTCGCCGCGCCGGCGCGCGCCGCATAGTGACGAGCCAGCCAGCGGTAGTAGGGAGCGATCCGGCGGACCCAGGCCGGGTTGTCCTCGTGCAGGCGCGGCGAGTACTCGTGGAGGTCGGCGAGCACGTGCGCCGGCTCGGCGACATCGAAGGCGACCGGAACCGTCTCGAGGTCGTTGGCGATGGCCACGTCGAAGCGACGACCCGCCAAGACGCGGCGGGCCGCCCGCACCGCGGGGACGGCACGGTGCACGAGCGGGTAGACCCGGGTCGTCACCAACCGTCCGTCGAGCTCGTGACGTGCGTCGTCGGGGATCGCCAGGTGCTCGACGCCCTCCAGGGGTGTCGGCCCGTAGCCGCACGTGGTGACGTCGTACGAGGCGGCGAAGTGCCGGATCTGCTTGAGCACCCGCGCGTCTCCCGCCAGCGGGGAGAACGACACGATCAGCATCGTCCGCCTGCTGCTCTCGGCCATGGGTCCGCTCCAGGGGTCTCGAAGGTGGGTCAGTGGGTAAGGAGCTCGTAGCGTGCCCGCAGCTCGGCGGCGCTCTGCCGTGAGTCGCGCTCCTCGACGACGAAGCGACGCGCCCGGGCTCCCATCGCCGCCCGCTCGCGCTGGTCCAGCGCGAGCAGCTCCCGGAGGGCGTCCGCCAGCGCGCGCGTGTCCCGCTCGGGGACGACAATCCCGGTCTCGCCGTCGACGAGCATCTCCGGTGCCCCTCCGGAGTCGTACACGACCGCGGGGACGCCACACGCCTGGGCCTCCGCGGTGACGAGACCTGCCGCTTCCCGCCAGTCGCCGTCGCTCTGGGTCGGCATGACGAACACCGCCGCGGAACGCATCGCCTGCCGCACGCGCTCACGGTCGACGAGACCCTCGGGGCGGATGTGCGGATGCTCCTGCGCGGCGCTCGCGACCACGCCTGCCAGGCTCCCATGACCCACGACGCGCAGGACGTGCGGGACGTCCGCGGAGAGCATGACCGAGGCCCGGATCGCGTCGCGGATGCCCTTGCGCTCCTCGAGCCCGCCGACGAACAGGATCTCGGGGAGCTCAGTCTCCTGCGGCGTCCCGGGCGTGAAGAAGTCCGTGTCGACGCCCTGGTACTGCACCTCTACCGAGCGCGCCGGGTAGCCGCGCCGTACGGCCTCCCCGGCGAGCCACTGGCTCACGGTGAGGAGCGACGTCGCGCGGCTGGCGCAGCGTCGGAGGTTGACCGCCGTGAGGAACGACCAGACGTCTCTCACCGGGGCGGAACGGAGGAACACGTCGTAGCCGTGCAGGGTCACCAGGAACGGGACACCGAGGTCGGCCGCCGCGCCCGCGCCCGCCAGGCTCCACGTCGCGAAGTGCTGGTGCACCAGGTCAGGTCGGAACCGACGCACCTGCGCGCGGAGCCGTGGGACGGCGGACTGATAACTGAGGACGGTCCGCCAGCCCCCCGCCCCGGACGGCACGACCCCTGTGACGAGGTCACGGAGCCGCGGGTCCGTGACGCTCGCAGCGAT
This sequence comes from Cellulosimicrobium sp. CpK407, assembly GCF_051844275.1. Lineage (NCBI taxonomy): Bacteria > Bacillati > Actinomycetota > Actinomycetes > Micrococcales > Promicromonosporaceae > Cellulosimicrobium > Cellulosimicrobium sp. CpK407. The sequence goes on along the minus strand of NZ_JBGNYC010000015.1, from coordinate 35,193 downwards.
CGCGAAGACCCTCCCGTCCACGTCCGGCATGTGCCTGAGGTGCTCCGCCACGAAGTAGGTCGGAGGGATCGAGACGGGGCCCGTCGTCACCGCCACACGCAGCGCGCCCCGGTCGGGGCCGCTCATCGCCAGAACCTGTCTGCGACGAAGTAGCGGAGCGTGCCCTCGCGGTCGAGGGCGTGGAGCGGGTTCGGCGGGAGTAGCCGTCCGGTCCGCGACGTCTGCGCGCGGCGCGCGACGGCCGTGACGATGCGGCCCGCGTCACTCCGCGGATCGAGGCAAGCGTCGAGCAGCACCCGGTCGGCAACCGAGAACGGCCGCAGGACGCCGCGCTCTACCTGCACCAGTCCCCGGGCCACCTCGTGCAGGTACGCCGTCTCCGCCGCGGACCACGAGTCGGCCGGCCCCCGAGCGACGACCGCCCCGAGCACGTGGATGCGCAGCACCTTGATCGCGACCGAGCGGCGGTACGCCCGAGGCATCCGCGCGAACCACGTCTGCGCGAGGAGCGACTCGTACGGTGCCAGCGTGACCGTGAGCGGGCGCGGCGTCGTGGTCACGCGTGTGACGGCGTCCTCGCCGATGACGTACGCCGGGTCCTGACGGCCGAGCTCGACGCGGTCCGCGAGGGCCCACAGCCGCAGACCGAGTGCAAGGTCCCCGCCGACCTTCACACCGCTATCTAGACGGAGCGCGTGCCGGTCGAGCGTGGCGCGACGCAGCAGTCCGAGCGGGGCCGTCCGGTACGCGAGCCGATCCTTGACCGGGTCCAGACGACTGCTGCGGAACGGACGGGCGCGGGGGGTGTTGATGCCGGACCCGCTCTGCGCGCGCAGCCGCGCCATCACTACGTCCGCGCCGGTCGCTTCGGCCCGGTCGGTCCACGCGCGAAGCGCACCGGGCTCGAAGAAGTCGTCCGATCCGATGATCGAGACGAACGGCGCCGTGGCGGCGTCGAACCCCGCGTTGAAGGGGCCGGACGGGCTGCCGAGGCCGTCGTGCACCTCCAGCAGGCGTACCGATGGGCCCAGCCGAGGGTCAAGGACGCTCGCAACCCGTGCCGCACCGAGCTCGTGGCACGCGACCGTCACCCGGACGGAGCCCGTCGGGCTTCCTGCCGTCGGCCCGACCGCCGACGCCACAGCCCTGCCGACGGGCCGGGTCAGGTCGTGTACCGCGACGACGACGTCGACCCGCGGCGAACGGGCCGCCGAGGCGTCGAACGCGCCCACGGGAATGATCTCGGACGTCATGCGTCCCCCTCGATGAAGGCGCTGAGCACCTCGGCGCTCCGCGTCCCGTCGTGCACGGTGGCGACGAATGACCGCCCCCTGAGGGCCACGTCACGTGCGGCCTCGCGGTCCTCGAGGATCTCGGACAGCACGCGCACCACGTCCGGGCCGGTGCTCTGCACGACGGGCAGGTCGAGGCCCGAGGCACGTCGCACCTCGGCGCGCACGTCCGTGGAGACGTACGAGACCACCAAGCGCCCGGACGCCATCGCTTCGCACGCCGCGACGCCGTAGTTCCCCACCCTGAACTGGTCCAGCACAACGTCCGCGTCGCCGTAGAACGCCGGCATGTCGCGCCAGGACAGGCCCTCGGCCCGTCGATACTCGATCAGACCCCGGCGGTCCAGCTCCACGAGGCCCGGCTCGACGAGGTCGGTCCCCTTGACCGCGGACCTGCTCGGCGCGTGCACCACCACCGGGACCCGCCGCGTGAGGACGTCCTCGCGCGCGGTGTCCGACCAACGTGCGGGGTCCACGACGACGGGAACCCACCGGGCGGACGGGACGTCGGTCAGCAGATCAGGGGTGGTCACGAACGTCAGGACGCCCGCGGTCCCGAGCTCGTCCGCGAGCGCGCGGTTCCGTCGCGCCTGCTCCTCGTACCGCTCCGCACCGAGAAACGGCGGTTGCGCGAAGTGCGACCACGGTTCCCGCTCCAGGTGGGCGCTCGGGAGGCGGACGTCCGAGCCGTGGAAGAGCAGGGCGACACGCACGCCGTGGTCCAGGAGGTCGCGCACCTCGCTCTCGACCGCTCCCGGGACCGCAGGCGAGTACAGGGTCTGGCCCGACTCGACGATCACATGGGTGAACTGCGAGACGTACTCCCGCTGCCTACGCTGCCAGCCGCGCGAAGCCAGGTAGACCGACTTCCCGACCACCATGTCCGCCGGGAACAGGAGCGTCCCGGGACCGGGCGACGCCTTCATCGAGACGGCGCCCACGCCCCCGTGCCGCTCGACGGCCCGGGCGTACGCGTCTCCCTGCCCCGCGTAGTTCGTCGGCGCGACGTACAGCCGACGCCCCGACGAGGGCAGGGGTGGCGGCGCGACCTCATCCGCGGCGGAGAACCCGAACACCGCACGGTCGTAGGCGTCCCGGAGAGGATCGGGGAACTGGTGGACCGCCCTGTCCACGACCGCACCGAGCCCGGGGGGCAGCCTCCGCCGGTGCTTCGTCCAGGCGGCGACCGCCCGGTGCACGAGGGACCGCCGCTCCGTGCCGGGCAGGAGCACCCGCCGGTAGACCTCGACGAGGTTCTGCACCTCCGACTGCCACGTGAGGGAGCGCGCCGCCGCCCGCGCCGCCGTGCGGTAGGCGTCCCCGTCCTCGAGCGTGTCGAGAATCCGGCGCGCCGCAGCCGACGGGTCGGAGAAGTCGACGACCACGCCCGCACCTGCGTCGGTGACGACCTGACCGATGTCGGGAAGGTCGGACGCGACGATGGGCAGCCCGGCATGGAGCGACTCGAAGAGCTTGTTCGGCAGCGAGAAGCGCAGGCTCAGGGTCAGGGGCTCGATCGAAACGACGGAGACGTCCGCGTCCGCCGCCGCCTGCGCCACCTGCTCCGGAGGGACCGCACCGACGGCATGGACCCTCAGGCCGACGCCGAGGCTCTCGGCGCGCCGGTCGAGCTTCTCCACGAAGGTCGACGACGCGGGGCCGAGCAGCACGAGGTGGACGTCGGCGGGCAGGCGCGACAGGACGGACAGGAGTTGCTCGAGCCCGCGCCCGATCGTCACGGCACCGATGTGGACGACGACGCGATCCTGCGGCGACAGACCTGCGAGCCGTCGCAGCGAGCCCTGGGACGGGTCGGGCTCGCCCGAGCGCACGGGGACGTTCCGCACGAGGGTCGGCAGCTCGCGAAGCCGTAGCACGTCCTTCAGCCGGTGCGCGATGCTCGGGGAGACGGTCACGACGGCGGCCGCTCGGGGCGCCAGCCGTCTCTCGACGAACGCCTCCCACCGACGTGCCACCGGGCGGTGACCCGCCTTGATCCGGTGGGTCCAGAGCTCGTGCGAGTCGTAGACGAACGGGACCCCGAGCCTCCGCGCGGCCGCCCACGCGGGGACGAGCGTGTTCGCGTCGTTCGCATGGATGGCATCCGGTCGCCACGACACCAGGGCGCGGTAGGAGCGGGCGTGGTACGACGCCAGCCGCAGCGTGTGGTGCATGCGCATCCAGAGGTCGACGACCGTGCCCTTCGCGCCGCGGAGCTCGACCGGTGCCGGCGTGGCGTTCGTCGTGCCCGGGCCGTCGCTCCGCGGCGCGCCGACCGGCGGCGTGGCATCTCCACGCCCGCGTCGCAGGAGGGAGACCTGTCGACGCGCCCAGGCACCGGCCCGGGCCGGTGCGTGGTCGAGCTCGAGGACAGGAACCCTGAGTATCTCGACGTCGCGACCTCGCGCTACGAGACCGGGTGCAGCCTGGAGGTGCGCCGAGAACGCGACCAGACGGACGACCGCTCCGGACGCCGCGAGCGCATCGGCCGTCTTGAGCACGCGGGCGTCGGTCGACGCGTCGTTGAAGACGAGCAGCGCGATCCGCGGCCTGCGCCCGCCGCGCGCGCCAGGGAGCGAGGAGGATCCCGCCACGGTCACCGCGCCGTCTCGGGGCCGCTGCCCGCCAACCCGGCGAGCACCGCCTGCTTGGCGAACTCCGGGACCGAGGCGACGAGCTCGTCGAAGGTCCCCCGGGCCGTGATCGTTCCGTCCTCCATGAAGCACACCATGTCCGCGTTGCGGATCGTCGACAGCCGGTGCGCGACGGCGATGACCGTGACCTCGCCGTGGAGCTCGTTGATCGCCGCCGTGACCTCGGACTCGGTCTGCGAGTCGAGGGCGCTCGTCGCCTCGTCGAGCACGAGCACCAGCGGCTGCGCGTACAGGGCCCGCGCGATGCCGACCCGCTGCCGCTGTCCGCCCGACAGCGCGACACCGCGGTCTCCGATCCTCGCGTCGATCCCCCCGGGGCGGGCGTCGACGACGTCGAGCAACCGTGCTTCTCGAAGCGCCGACCGCACCCGCTCGACGTCGTAGTCCTCCTCCCACGTGAGAGCGACGTTCTGCGCGACGCTCGCGTCGAAGAGCGCGACGTCCTGCGGGACGTACCCGACACGCGAGCGCCAGTCCGCGAGAATCTCGTGGAGCGGGACGCCGTCCAGCTCGACCGAGCCTTCGGACGGTTCGAGGAGGCCGAGGAGAAGATCGACGAGCGTCGACTTGCCCGCGCCGGAGGATCCGACCAGCGCGACCGACGTCCCGAGGGGGATCGTGAGATCGACGCCGCGCAGAGCGGGCGTCTCGACACCCGGGTAGGTGAACGAGACCCCGTTGAGCACGAGCGTCGTGGGGTCGCCGTGGATGGGCTCGTGCCCGACCCGCTCCGCCCTCTCGATGTAGCCGCGGGACGCCTGGATGTCCAGGATGACCGCGCGGACGTGAGGGATCGTGGACGCGGTCTGGGTCATCACGGCCTGGAACCCGGTGAGTGCGGGCACCATCCGGAAGCCGGCGACGCCGAAGAAGGCCACCGCGCTGATGGCGGCCGCCTGCCCGTCGAGCGCGAAGGTCACGCCGCCGACGAGGACGAACCCGCCCACGAGCGCCGTCTCCAGGACGTACTTGGGCACGCTCGAGAGGAACGAGATGTTCGATCGCGCCCGGGTGGAGTGGCGGCGGTTCTCGTGCACCACCCTGGCCACCGCAGGGGCCTGGCCACGCAGCGTGACCTCCTTGAGCGCTCCGACCATCTCGGTCATCAGCCGGCCGACCTTGATCGAGTAGTCGCGGTTCACCCGACCGGCCACCAACGCGCGGCGAGAGACGGCGAGGTAGAGGAAGAGCGCGATGATCCCGAGATAGGCAATGGTGATCGCCGCCGTCACGGGCTGCGCGATCACCAGCACCGTCAGCACCGCCAGGAACGTCGTCGCGAGGGCCGGGAGCGACGCGACGGGGAGGAGGAAGCCGGACGTCGTGTTGCCGATCCCGACGTCCGCGAGCCGCACGAGCTCCGCGGTGTTGCGCTTGAGCCGCTCAGTCCACGGGGCGCGGATGTAGGCGTCGAAGAGCTTGTCGCCGATCTCGAGCTCGTACGCGGCGAACCGTCGCGTCGCGACCCACTGGAGGACGACGCTGAACAGCCCCTTGAGGACGATGAGTCCGGAGACCGCACCCAGGATCCAGAGGATCCCTCCAGCGGGCAGCTGCCCCAGAACGGGCAGGGACACGCCTTCGCCCGCCACCATCGAGGTGAGGGTGAGAGCGAGGAGCGCCAGCGCCGCCACGTCGAGGAGCGCCAGCGAGCTCAGCGCGACGGAGTACCCGACCAGGAAGCGGCGAGCGCGCCTCGGGAGGAGCGGGAGGAGGTCCCGCAGGGTTCCCCAGACTTGTCTCACGCGTCGTGCTCCTCGGTCAAACCAGGCGATGGTCGGACGCCGCCCAGTGTCGGCGCCGTTAGTCTATGGTCCGGGACGCGCGACGCCGCCACGGCGATCCGCGCCACCTCGGCCGCCGACGCCGCGATCGACGCGTGCGTCCGCGCCCAGCCGGCGCTGCGCGTCCTCGGGCCGTCGTCCGCGGGGGCTTCGAGCAAGTCTGACATCGCCTCAGCGACGGCGTCGACGTCGTGCGCGACAGCGCGGCCGAGGCCGTTCTCCTCGATCACCCCCCGCGCGGGGCCGGGGCCGGCGTACAGGACGGGTGTCCCCGAGGCCGCGCCGGCGAGCACCTTCGTCGGGAACGCGAAGTCGTAGCCCTGGCCGGGGCGCAGGCTCACGAGGGCGACGGCCGCGCCGCGCAGCCATGCCGCGGCCTCTGCCTGCGGGACCGGGCGTAGCATCCGGACGCACGCGCCGCCGTCGGGCAGCGCGCGCGCCACCGCCTCGAGGTCCGCCCACGCGCTGCCCTGCCCGAGGACGACGAGCGTGGCGCCGGGCACCGCCTCGGCGACCGTGGCCATGGCCCGCACGAACACGTCCGCTCCCTGCCACTCCGACGTCGTTCCCGCGTAGATCGCGTAGGGACCGGCGGGAGCACCGTCCGGGACGGGTCCGTCCGGCCGGAAGACGTCCGTGTCGATGCCGTTGCGCACGACGACGGTCTCGCGGGCGCCCAGCGCCCGGGTGCGCTCGGCGACCTCCTCGGTCACCGCGACGACGCGTCGCGCACCGCGCAGCACCCAGCCCTCGACGCGTCGCACGGCGGCGACGACCGGCGCTGGCGCACCGGTCGAGTTCACCGCGTCGGACCACACGTCCGCCGCGTAGTACACGTACGGGACCCTCCGCACCACGCACGCGAGGCGTGCGACGAACCCGGTCGTCGGCGGTGGCTCCACCACGACCACGTCCGGGCGGGTCGAGAACAGCAGGCGCAGGAGGAGGGGGACGTCGAAGCTCAGGTACTGCAGATAGCCGCGGACATAGCCGGTGCGGTCGCGTAGCACAGGCCATCGCCGGATGCGCACGCCAGGGTCCGGGTCCTCGGGGGCGGGTGCCTGAGGTGCCGTCGTCGTCAGGACGGTGACGGCCGCGCCGCTCTCGACGAGCGCCCGCGCCAGCGCGCGGAGACGGAACGAGGCCGCCGCCGGCTCGGGTGAGTAGATGCGCGTCGCGAGGACGACCCGTGGCCTGCGGGAAGTCATGTCAGCCCTCGTCGAACGGTGCGAGCGTCGGGGTGTCGGGGCTCTCCTGGATGTCGAGCTGCAACGACGACACGAGCATCTGGACGCCGAGCACGAACGGGGTGACCGCGAGGAGGACCGTCCCGGCCGTGGCCGGCGGCGAGTCCCAGGTCGCGGCGATGATCCAGACCCCGGCGACGACGCCGAAGAGCGTGAGGAGGAGGCCCGAGAACAGCAGCAGCGCGACGGCGGAGAACGACCAGAGGACGTACCGGTACCAGATCCGGTACCAGTACCCGCGGAAGAGCAGGCTGAGCAGCTCGGGGACGACCTTGCCCAGACGGATGCTCGACACCTCGGCGCCGTACACGGCGGGGATCGGGACGTCGACCGCCGCGGTGCCGGCCACGTTCAGGTGGATGAGCAGGTCGTTCTCGAAGCTGTAGCGCTCCGCGACGCGGTCGAGCGCGAGCTTCTCCAGCACGGACGTCCGGATGGCCGTGTACCCGTTCTGCGGGTCGAAGAGGTGCCAGTACCCCGACGCGAACTTCGTGAGGAACGAGAGCACGATGTTCCCGAACACGCGATATCGGGGCATGCCCGTGTACGAGTCCGGGCGGAAGAACCGGTTCGCCTTCGCGAAGCCGTAGCCGCCGGAGGTCACCGGGTCCAAGAGGTCGGGAAGGTAGTCCGGGTCCATCTGGGCGTCGCCGGCCATGACGACGTTGACGTCCGAGCCCAGCCCCATCGCGGTGCGGTGCCCGGTGATGATCGCCCCGCCGACGCCCTTGTTCACCTCGTGGCGCACGAGCGTCACGCGCGGGTCGTCCAGCGCCTTGACGACGTCGGAGGTCCCGTCGGGGCTGCAGTCGTCCACGATGACGATGTCGTCGACGAAGTCCGGCATCGTGGTGACGACCGTCGCGATCATGGCCTCCTCACGGTAGGCCGGCACGACGGCGGCGATCCGCGCACCCTTGTACATCCTCAGCTCTCCTTGCGGTCGTGCTCGACGGGCACCTGAGGCCCGGCTCGGTCGTCGCCGGGTGCGGCGGGTGCCGCGCGCCCGCCGAAGACCCAGTAGCGGTAGGCGAAGTAGTTCCAGACGGTCTGTGCGACGGTGACCGCGACCTTGCCGACGGCATAGCCCCAACCGAGGTGCTCGAAGAGACCGACCACCGCGATGTTCGCGAGCGAGTTCACCGCCAGGAGGACGCCGTACCGCCACAACGCGGGCCCCGTCGGCATGGCACCGCCGAAGGCATAGCGCCGCTGGAGCGTGAAGTTGAACGCGAAGCTGCCCCAGAACCCGACCGTCGTCGCGAGCCACAGCGGCGCACCGAGCACCCGGTAGCTCAGGGCGAGCAGCCCGAGGTCGAGGAGGAAGGCGAAGCCGCCCACCAGCAGGTAGCGGAACGCCGAGTGCCCGAGCACTGTCCGCACGACGCCGGCCAGGTCTTCCCCCTCGTCTCGGGTCGGGCACGGCGCCCGACGACGCACCAGGGTACCTGCCCGCCGGGCGCCCTCCCGTCACCCGACCTACCGTGGATCGGACCGAGAGCTACGGAGGTCACCCATGGGGGCACGGAAGAGGATGACGGCGTCGCTCCTGACGGCCGTCCTGGTCGGGACGTCGTTCGTCACGCAGTCCGTCGTCGCACGCGCGGACACGCTCACCCAGGAACGGGTGGTTCTCGGCACCGGCACGACCGTCACGGTCGCGGGGCGGGGCTTCGGTCACGGCCGCGGGATGTCGCAGTGGGGGGCACGCGCGGCCGCTTCGCAGGGGGTGGGCTACCAGCAGATCCTGGACGCGTACTACCCCGGTACGGCCCGGGTCACCCAGCCCGCGAGCACGATCAGCGTCCTCATCAGCGGAGACACGGACAACGACGTCCGCATCCTCGCGGTCCCGGGCATGACGGCGAGCGACGCGGTCTCGACCGGCACCCCGATCAGCTTCGGCGGCGTGACACCGCAGCAGTGGCGCATCGTCCGAGGGTCCGGCGGGTTCGTGCTGCACGGGCTCGTCGGCGGGACCTGGAGACAGTGGTCGCAGGGCGCCTCCCCCGGCTTCCTGAGCATCGCCGCGCCGTCGGGGTTCATCCGTCTGATCAGGCCCGACGGCACGCAGACGGACTACCGCGGCACGGTCCGAGCCGTCCCCTCCGGGGCGAGCCCCGGGCAGCAGACCGTCAACGTGGTGGGCCTCGAGGACTACCTGCGCTCCGTCGTGCCGGCGGAGTCGCCGTCGAGCTGGCCGGCGGACGCGCTGCGGGCGCAGGCCGTCGCCGCGCGCACCTACGCGTCGTACGACCGCGCGCACCGGTCGGGCTCGTGGCAGACGTGCGACACCACCGCCTGCCAGGTCTATCCCGGGCACAAGAGCTTCACCTCGGCGGGGGTCGAGACGCGCCACCACGAGGCGGCCTCGACGGACGCCGCCGTCGCCGCGACCTCGGGGCAGGTGCGTCACTACGGCGGCAGCCTCGCCTTCACCCAGTTCGGCTCGTCGAACGGCGGCTGGAGCGCGGCCGGGTCCTTCCCCTACCTCCCGTCCCGACCGGACCCGTGGGACGCACAGGGCAACCCGGTGCACGCGTGGAGCGTCTCGCTCCGAGCCGCGGACGTCGGCGCGCGGTACCCGCAGATCGGCTCGCCCCGCAGCATCGACGTCATGTCGCGTACCGGCGACGGCGAGTGGGGCGGGCGCGTGGTCCGGGTCGTCGTCACCGGCTCGGCAGGCTCCGTCACGCTCACGGGCGCGCAGTTCCGCAGCGCCTTCGGTCTGCGCTCCGACTGGTGGAAGCTCACCGGCACGAGCCGGCTCGACAGCGACTCCACCAACGACGGGCGCGTAGACGTCCTCGGCCAGCGGGCGGACGGCAGTCTGACGGCATACCTCGGGGACGGGGACGGCCGGTTCGTCGGCAGCCGCCCGGCGGGCCACGACTGGCAGACGATGCGGCTCGCGGTCCGCGCCAACGATCTCGATCGCGACGGGCGCGACGACGTCCTCGCCGTCGACCAGGCCGGGCGCCTGTGGCGCTACCCGACGACGGCGGCCGGGACGCTCGGCGCCCGTGTCCAGGCGGGCCATGGCTGGGGCTCCATGCGGTTCCTCGTCGCCCCCGGGGACGTCGGGCGCGACGGGTCGGCCGACCTCCTGGCGGTCGACACGTCGGGCCGGATGTGGCTCTACCCCGGTCTGGGCGACGGGAGGCTCGCGAGCGCCGTGCTCGTGGGCGGCGGCTGGGACGTCATCTCGTGGGTCGGCGGCGGCGGTGACTGGGACGGCGACGGCTGGTCGGACCTGCTGGCGGTCGACGCCGCCGGCCGGCTCCTGCTCTACCGCGGCGACGGGGCGGGCGGGTTCAGCCCGGTGCAGATCGGCTCCGGGTGGCAGGGCATGCGGCTCCTCACCCCGGTGGCCGACTTCGGCCGGGACGGGATCCCCGACCTCCTCGCGGCCGACGCCGCCGGCCGGTTCTACCTCTATCCGTGGACCGGCACGCGGTTCGCCGCCCGGATGCAGGTGGGCTCCGGGTGGAACGGCATCACGAGGACGTTCTGAGGCGTCACCGGCTCACGAGACGGAAGCGCCCGACGGGGCCGTGGCGATCGTCCGCCACGTCCGGAACCCTCCCGACCCGTTGCCCGGGTACAGGACGATCGACCTGTCCGAGCGCGTGGCGACCAGGTCGGGTCGCCCGTCGCCGTCCACGTCGCCCGCACCCACGATGCTCGACATGACGTCCCACCCGGTCCCGATCACCGAGGCCGCCCCGAGCCGTGCGCCGCCGTTGCCCGGGTAGAGCAGGAGCCGCCCGGTGCCGGCCTCGCGCGCGACGAGGTCCGGCGCCGCACCGCCGCGCCAGTGGCCCGCCGAGACGATCCGGTCGAGGAACTGTGCGCCCTGGGCGATCAGGACGCGGGTCCCGAACCCGCCCCGGCCGTCCCCCGGGTACAGCCAGATCTGCCCCGTGCCCCGTTGGAAGGCAAGCAGACCCGGGACGCCCGTCCCGAGCCAGTCGCCCGCTCCGATCACCTGGGTCATGACCTCCCAGCCCGTCCCGACGCGCGTCCCGGACGTCGCGAAGCTGCCGGTCGCCGTGCCGGCGTGGAGGAACAGGTCGCCGTTGCTCCGGCGGGTCATGAGGTCGGGCCGACCGTCACCGTTCCAGTCTCCGGGAGCGATGGCCTCGGCGACGGCCGAGCCGGAGATGCCGGTGCCCACGGCCCGCGTGAAGCCCGCGCCACCGAGATAGGAGTAGCGGTGCAGCGCGCCGTCTGCACCCACCGCGAAGAAGTCCTCGCCCCGACCTGCACGACCGGCGGGGTGCACCGCGGTGAACCCCTGCCACTGGTGCCCGATCTGCGACCGTCCGAGCAGCCGTCCGGCACCGTCCCCGACGTAGCGCCACAGATTCCCCTGGACGTCCCGTGCCACGACGTCGGGCAGGCCGTCGTCGTTGAGGTCTCCCGGGCCGACGATGGTCGTCATCACGTCCCAGCCGGACCCGACGAACGTCCGACCGCTGGCGAACCCGCCGCGCCCGTCACCCGTGTACGTGTAGAGGTTGCCGCCGGTCCGCGCGACGAGCGCCGGGCGCCCGTTGCCGAGGTCCCCCACCATGGCGATCGAGCTCATCGCGTTCCAGCCGGTGCCCACCTGCCGCGGTGTGCCGAAGCCGCCGCGCCCGTTGCCGGGGTAGAGCCAGAGCGTCCCGTCGTGCCGCCTCATGAGGAGGTCCGTCGTGTCGTCGCCGTTCCAGTCGTGCCCGCCGACGATCAGGTTCGCGACGCCCCAGCCGACCCCGATCCTCTGCTTCGCGGCCCAGCCGCCGTTCGCGGTGCCCGGGTACAGCCACAGGTCTCCGGACGCCGGGTCGACGATCATGAGGTCCGGGGAACCGTCCCCGTTCCAGTCACCGGGGGCGATCACCCGGGAACCGGGCCAGCCGGAACCGACCGTCCGGGTCTGCCCCCACCCCGAGGCCGTGGCCGTGAGCATCGAGACCCCGGTCGCGGTGCGCGACACGAGGTCCGGGTAGCCGTCGAGCCCGAGGTCCCTCCGGAGGGAACGGTCGTGCACGGGACCCTGACGCGCCGCCGCGAGGGAGCGGATCTGCGGGAGCGCCGCGTAGAGCGTGGCCCCGGGGCACGACGTCTGGCCCACGTCCCGGTGCCCGACGACGATGCTCCCGCCCGCTCCGCGAACGCCGTGGATGTCGAGCTTCCACGCGATGACCGAGGACACGGCGTCGACGGCCGCCCCCGAGACCTGCGCGGCGTCGAAGTTCCCCATCACGGAGACGCCGAAGCGCTGGGAGTTGACCCCGGACGCGTGCGCACCGACGATCCCCCGGTCGATCCCTCCGGCGCGCCCTTCCCAGATGCGCCCGTACTTGTCGACGAGGAAGTTGTACCCGATGTCGCCCCAACCGCGGGACTGCGCGTGGTACGCGTAGATGCCCCGGATGAGTGCCGGGACCTGGTCCGCGGTGTAGTCGTTCGACCCGGCCGTGTGGTGCACGACCGCGCCGACGACGTTGCCGGTCTGGGGCGTCCACGTCATCAGCCGCTCGTCGGCACCCCACTGGGCGCGCGAGTAGATCGCCGGACGGGTCGTGGCGGTCGGCAGCGCGGCCGCCGGTGCGGCGGCGGGAGTCGCGAGCCCGGCGGTCGTGGACCGACCGAGCCCGCCCGCACCGCCGGCTCCCCCTCCCGCGGTCCCCGAGTCCGCGCCGGGGTCGACCACGACCAGGACCGGGTCGACGGGCGTCGGTCCGGTCCCGGGAAGGATCCGCGCCTCGACCTCGTCGACGTCCCCGACGAACAGCGGCTCGGTACCGTCGCGCTGCTCCCCGGCGCCCCCGGTCGGCTCGGCGTCCTCCGCGTGGACGTCGGTCCACCCGGTCCAGACGGTCCCGGTACGTGAACGCACCTCGACGACGACGTCGTCCCCTGCCGACCCGAGGTCCCAGGTGACGCCGACGACGGTCGTCGCACCGGTCGCCGGGCTGGTCGCGGACCAGGTCCCCTCCGGGCTCGGCGTGTCGTCGGCCGGGGCCTCGGGGAGCACCTGCTCACCGGGCCCCTCGGCAGCGCCCGCTTCCGACGGCACCGGCGCCGTGGGGGCGTCTCCGGACGCGTCGACGGGTTCGAGCGGTGTCTCGTCGATCTCAGGGGCGACCGGTGCGGGCACCGCCGGCGGGGCGGGTGCGACGCGTGGAGCCACAGAGGTCGCGGCCCGTGTCGCGGGGCCGGCCGCCACGGCGGTGGTGCTGCCCGTCACCGCCGACGTCACGGTCACCGCCAGCACCGTCAGGACGGTCGTCCACCTCTTGGCCATCGTGCTCACCCCGGTCGTCGCAGAGATCACCCAGGGCTTGCTCGCGCCCCGACGAACCCGGCCAGTATCACAAGGCGGGCACGTTCTCGCAGGACGATCGCCGGGAGAGTCGGGAGTCGGCCCGGCGACCCCACCACGGGGCCGCCGGGCGCCGGCTCAGAGCGTGACGGTCTGCCCCGACGCGGCCGACTCCAGGACGGCCTCGGCGACCTCGAGGGTGCGCAGGCCCTCCTCCATCGTCACGACGTCCTGGCGGATCCCCCGGACGGCGTCCCGGAACGCCTCGTGCTCGACCCGCAGGGGCTCGCGCTTCGCGAACGCGTAGCGCGTGATGTCGCCCTCGGACACGCCGCGGAACGCCGAGACGGCCTCCCACTCGGTCGGGATGACGCCGTTGGCGTAGAAGGTGAGGTCGGCCGTGCCCGTGTCGGCGACGAACGCACCCCGCTCGCCCGTGACGATCGTGACGCGCTCCTTCATCGGGGAGAGCCAGTTGACGACGTGGTTGGTCACGACGCCGTTCTCCAGGCGGCCGGTCGCGGTCACCATGTCCTCGTGCGGGCGCCCGCTGCGGTGCGTGGTCTGCGCGGCGACCGCGCGGTACGCGCTCTGGGCGACCCAGGCCGTGAGGTCGATGTCGTGGGTGCCGAGATCCTTCACCACGCCGACGTCGGCGATGCGCGCCGGGAAAGGCCCCTGCCGCCGGGTCGCGATCTGGTAGACCTCCCCGAGCTCGCCCGCCTCCATGCGGCGACGCAGCTCCTGGAGCGCCGGGTTGAACCGCTCGATGTGCCCGACCGCGCCGACGAGCCCGGCCGCGGCGAACGCCTCGGCGACCTTGCGACCGGCCGCGCTCGTGGCCGCGATGGGCTTCTCCACGAGGGTGTGGACGCCCGCGGCAGCGAGGGCCAGCGCGATCTCCTCGTGGTACACGGTCGGGACCGCGACGACGGCCATCTCGATGCCGGCGCCGATCAGCCCGTCGACGTCGGGCAGGACCGGCAGGTCTCCCGCCACTCCGTAAGGGTCACCGCCGGGGTCGGCGACGGCGACGAGGTCGACGCCGTCGATCTCGCGGAGCACCCGGGCATGGTGCCGCCCCATCGCTCCGAGCCCGATCAGGCCCGCACGCAGGTCTGCCATCACGCACCTGCCTTCACGACGGAGTTGACCGCGGTGACGATGCGCTCGAGGTCGCCCTGGGTGAGCGACGGGTGCACGGGGAGGGAGATCACCTGCTGCGCCGCGATCTCGGTCTCGGGCAGGTCGAGACCGGGCGCGAAGTGCTTCAGGCTCTCGAGGCGGTGGTTCGGGATCGGGTAGTAGACCCCGGAGCCCACACCGTGCTCCTCGCGGAGAGCCGTCACCACGCGGTCGCGGTCGTCGGCGACACGGATCGTGTACTGGTGGTAGACGTGCACCGCCCCGTCCGCGACCGGAGGCGTCACGACGCCCTCGAGGTTCTCCGACAGGAAGGCCGCGTTGCGCTGGCGGTCCGCCGTCCAGCCCTGGACCTTGGTGAGCTGCACCCGGCCGATCGCCGCGTGGACGTCCGTCATGCGGGCGTTGAAGCCGACGACCTCGTTGGCGTACTGGCGCTCCATGCCCTGGTTGCGCAGCAGACGGACGTTGCGCGCGATCTCGTCGGTCGCGCACGAGACCATGCCGCCCTCACCCGACGTCATGTTCTTCGTCGGGTAGAGGCTGAACATGGCGAACGCGCCGAACGAGCCCACCGGGCGTCCGTCGAGGGTCGCCCCGTGCGCCTGTGCCGCGTCCTCGAACAGGAGCAGACCGTGCTCGTCCGCGAGCGCGCCCAGCGCCGTCATGTCCGCCGGGTGCCCGTAGAGGTGCACCGGCATGATGGCCTTGGTCCGCTCCGTGATCGCGGCCCGCACCGCGTCGGGAGCGAGGCAGAACTGGTCCGGCTCGATGTCGGCGAAGACCGGCGTCGCACCGGTCAGCGCGACCGAGTTGGCGGTCGCCGCGAACGTGAAGGACGGGACGATCACCTCGTCGCCGGGGCCGACGCCCGCGGCGAGGAGGCCGAGGTGCAGGCCCGAGGTCCCGGAGTTCACCGCGACGCACGTGCGCCCGCCGACGAGCACCTCGGCGAACTCCTGCTCGAACGCGGCGACCTCGGGTCCCTGCGCGATCATCCCGCTGCGCAGGACGCGGTCCACGGCCGCGCGCTCGTCGTCCCCGACGATCGGCTTCGCCGCGGGGATCAGTGTCTGGCTCATTCGGCCGCAACCTCTCTGATGGTCTCGTCGTGCTCTTCGTAGCGCGTACCCGTCACCGGGCACACCCAGTGCTCCCCGTCGCGCCGCAACGGCTCGCCCGCGCGCCCCACCCAGCCGACGCGCCGCGCCGGGACCCCGACGACGATCGCGTGGTCGGGGACGTCCCTCGTCACGACCGCGCCCGCGGCCACCGTGGCCCAGGCTCCGATCGTCACGGGCGCGACGCACACCGCACGCGCCCCGACCGCGGCGCCCTCGCCGATCGTCACGCCCACCGCGTGCCAGTCGTCCGCGCTCTTCAGCGATCCGTCGGGGTTCACGGCCCGCGGGTAGGTGTCGTTGGTGAGCACCACGGCGGGGCCGATGAACACCCCGTCGGCGAGAGACGCCGGCTCGTACACGAGCGCGTAGTTCTGCACCTTGCAGTTCCGGCCCATCTGTACTCCGGTACCGATGTAGGCCCCGCGCCCCACGACGCACGACTCTCCCATCGACACCCCCTCGCGCACCTGGGCGAGGTGCCAGATCTGGCTGCCGTCGCCGATCGACGCGTCGTCGGCGACGTCGGCGCTCGGGGCGATCCGGACTCCCATGCGGGCTCCTTCGTGTCGGGACGGTGCGCAGCGACCACGTCGGACGCGGACGCCGCGTCGGCAAGGTTACCTGCCGCCGCTGCCCCTCCGAGAGCGGCGAAGGTCCCGACCTTCCCCGGTCGCCTGCAACAATGAGCGACATGCACGAATCGGACGCGGCGGGACCCGGCCGCCCGCCCGTCGAGGCCATCGGCCCCGTCGAGGACGCCTGCCTCGTCGTCCCTCTGTACAACGAGGGCGCGGTCGTGGCCGACGTGGTCAAGAACGCGCTCGGGACGTTCCCCCGGATCGTCTGCGTCGACGACGGCAGCTCGGACGACTCCGCGCAGCGGGCTCGGGAGGCGGGCGCCACGGTCCTGCGCCACGCCGTCAACCTCGGCCAGGGAGCCGCCCTCCAGACGGGGATCGAGTTCGCCCGCGACCTGCCGGGAGCGAAGTACCTCGTCACGTTCGACGCGGACGGTCAGCACCAGGTGGAGGACGCCGCCGCGATGGTCGAGCTGGCCCGGCGCGAGGACGTCGCGATCGTCTTCGGCTCGCGGTTCCTCGACGCGCGGACCCGGCCCGGGCTCCTCAAGCGGGCGGTCCTGCGCACGGCCGTCTGGTTCACGAACCAGAGCACCGGCCTGCGGCTCACCGACGCCCACAACGGGCTGCGGGTCGTCCGCGTCGACGCGGCGCGCCAGGTCGAGCTGCGCCAGGACCGCATGGCGCACGCGAGCGAGATCGTGCTGCAGCTCGGACGCACCGGGCTCCCCTGGCGCGAGTACCCCGTGCACGTCCTCTACACGGACTACTCCCGGGCCAAGGGCCAGTCGCTCTGGAACTCCGTGAACATCCTGGTCGACCTCGTGTTCAAGTAGACGGGAGCGCACATGCTCATCCAGATCGTCCTCGTCGCCGCGATCGCCGTGGTCACGGTCCTGCTCACCCGCTCCACGGTCGACGCCCGGCACCAGGCGATCCGCCGCCTGCTGCTCGTCGGGTTCGTCGTGGTCGCCGGGCTCTCCGTCCTGTTCCCCGAGTGGCTCACCCGGCTGGCCAACATGCTCGGCGTCGGCCGCGGGACCGACCTCCTCCTCTACGCCCTCGTCATCGCGTTCGTGAGCTACATCGCCACGAGCCACCGGCGTGCGAACGCTCTCGCCCGCAAGATCACGCTGCTCACGCGCGAGCTGAGCCTCGCGGAGGCGAGGCTCAGCCGGGTCGACGCGTCGGTCGACGAGCTCGAGCAGCGCGACGGCCAGGGCGGCCGCCCGGACGCTGACGCCGCGGGCTGACCCGACCGGTCCTCGCACCGCACGCGCCTGCACAACTCCTCCACCCCGCGAGCCCGCGGCCCGCGCGGCCAGATCGCACCGCACGCCTATGCTCGACTCCCGTGACCTCCCGTTCCCGTGCCCAGACCAGCGACGCGGCGGCTGCCGAGCCGTCGCGCGGTCCGGCGCACGCGCGGGCCATGAGGTCCCACGGGACAGCCCGCGCCGTCGGGCTCGTCGCCACGGCGGTGCTCGCGTTCGGCGCGGTCGGCGGCGCCGCAGCGGTGTCGAGAATCCAGGGGAACATCGCGCCGTCGGACGGGCTCGAGCTCCTGACGGACCGACCTGAGCAGCCCACCCCGGACCCGAGCGACCCCAACGCCGGGAAGCCCCTCAACATCCTCGTGATGGGCTCCGACGAGCGCGGCGGCGAGAACGGCCACGAGGTCGCGGGCGTCGCGGGCATGCGCTCGGACACGACGATCCTCGTGCACGTCTCGGCAGACCGGACGCGCGTGGAGATGATCTCGATCCCCCGCGACTCACGGGTGGACGTCCCGGCGTGCCACACGACGAACGGCAAGACGACCGCGCCGGCCACCACCCGCTTCAACGCCGCGTTCGCGAACGGCGCGACCGTCGGTGGCGACGTCGACTCGGCCGCCGCGTGCGCGACCCAGACCGTCGAGAGCCTGACCGACGTGTTCGTCGACGGCTTCGTCGTCGTCGACTTCGCGGGTTTCCAGAACATGGTCACGGCGATCGGCGGCGTCCCCATCTGCATCCCCGAGCCGATCGACTCGCCCAAGGCGGACCTTCGGCTGGACGCAGGGATGCAGACGCTCGACGGCGCCCAGGCGCTCGGGTTCGCGCGGGCGCGCTACGGCGTGGGCGACGGGTCGGACCTCAGCCGTATCGGCCGCCAGCAGCAGCTCCTCGCCGCGACGGTGAACCAGGTGCTCTCGAAGAACGTGCTCTCGGACCTCGGCCAGATCTACGGGTTCGTCGACGCGGGCACCAAGTCTCTGACCATGAGCGCCAACCTGTCGTCGATCCCGAGCCTCGCCGGGCTCGCCTTCAGCCTCAAGGGCGCGACCAGTGGCAACATCACCTTCATGACCGTTCCCAACGCGCCGGACCCGCAGGACCCCGACGCGAAGGTCGTCTGGACGTCGGAGGCCGACGAGCTCTGGGCCAAGGTGCGCGCCGACGAGCCGATCGCTGCGCCCGCACCCGCGACCGACGAGGCCGCAGGCGGGTCCACCGACGCCGCCGAGGCCACCGAGCCGCCGTCGCAGACCGGGGAGGGCGCAGCCGACCCGACGGGCGACGCGGCCGCCGAGCCCGCCCCGGTGCAGACGAAGGAAGCCGGCAAGGAGGCGTTCTCCGCCGCCGACGAGACCGCGCAGTGCGGGTGACCCCATGACCGACCCCTCGCGCGACCCCCGGTCGCTCCCCCCGAGCTTCACGCCCCAGGGCGGCCGCGCCCCGCGCCCGTCGTCCGTCGACGACGCGATCGCCGTGGGCAACAGCGGGCGCGCCCCGGCGCGCCCCCGCCCCGCCGTGCCCGACGACGCCGTGCGCCTCGAGCCCCGCATCAAGCGCCAGTCGTCGCGCGAGATCCCGGTGACCCCCGCACGCAAGGGCACGCCGCCGCCGGCGCCGCCCGCGCGCGGCGCACGCCCGCGGACGAGCTCCGCGGCGTCCGCGCTCCCGCCGTCGGTCGCGCCGTCGCGCCAGCCCCGCCAGGCGACGGCGGCACCTCCGCGCGTCTCGTCGTCGCCCCACGCGGGTGCGCAGGCCGTGCCCACGACGACGCGGAGCCGTCCGGGCGCGGCGCCGCGGCCGAGCACCGGCCGACCCGGTGGCGGGGGTGGGCGACCGCCGTCGGGCACGGGGACCCCTCGAGCCGGCGGGGGCGGGTTCCGCGTCCGCAAGGGCCGCGTCGTCGGGCTCGTCGCGTGCGTCGTGATCGTCGCGCTCCTCGCCTGGCCGGTCGGCCTGCTCATCTGGGCGAACGGCAAGATCCAGCACGTCGAGGCCCTCTCCGGTGCGCCCGGCACGCCCGGGAACACCTATCTCCTCGCGGGCTCCGACGCGCGCGGCGAAGGCATCAGCGAGGACGGCACCGAGGGCGCGCGCACGGACACGATCATGGTCCTGCACGCCCCGCCGAGCGGCCCGGTCGCGCTCATCAGCCTGCCGCGCGACACGTACGCGGAGATCCCGGACAACGGCGCGAGCAAGCTCAACTCGGCGTACTCGTGGGGTGGCCCGCCGCTGCTCGTGCAGACGGTCGAGCAGCTCACCGGCCTCACGGTCGACCACTACGTCGAGGTCGGGTTCGGCGGGGTCGAGGGCATCGTCGACGCCGTCGGCGGCGTCGAGCTGTGCCTCGACTACGACGTGAACGACGAACGCAGCGAACTCGTGTGGACCGCCGGGTGCCACGTCGCCGACGGCCACACCGCGCTCGCGTTCTCGCGGATGCGCTACTCCGACCCGAAGGGCGACATCGGCCGCGCCGAGCGCCAGCGCCAGGTCATCGGCGCCATCAGCTCGAAGGCGGCGAACCCGAGCATCCTGTTCCGCCCCGGCGACCAGGTCTCGCTGCTGGACTCCGGCCTCGGGTCGCTCACCGTCGACGAGAGCACGGGCATCGTCGACCTCGGCAAGCTCGCCCTCGCGTTCCGCAAGGCCAACGGTCCCGACGGCATCACGGGCACGCCGCCGATCTCGAACCCCGACTACCGGCCGGGCGGCAACGTCGGGTCCACCGTGCAGCTGAACCCCGAGACCGTGGGGCAGTTCTGGATCGACATCCGTGACGGCAACCTCACCCCGGGGCAGGTCGGCGGCCTGCCGCAGTAGTCGTCACCACCACCCGGTCGCGACACCGAGCCGCTCGTCGAACACCGGGCTGAGCGTCACGGCATAGGTCGCCGTCAGATGGTTGTCGTCGCGGTAGACGAACCGGTTGCCCTGGACCGGCCGGCAGACACGGTCCGGGCAGAGGACGTCGTTGAAGTCGAGGATCGTCGTGTTCCACAGCGCCTGGACGGCGTCGAGCGACGGGTCCACGTCGTCCAGGACGTCCTCCCACGCCACGGCGCACTCGTCCGACTCCGAGCCGTGGACGGCCGCGCACTCGGGCATCCAGAACGGGTGCCACGGGTTGTCGCGGATGGCCACGACCGGGACGTCCTCCAGGGCGAGCCGCTCCCAGACACGGACGTACGCGTCGGGGACCACCTCACGGGGCCCGTCCGACTTCGTCGGTCGCGTCGAGGTCGTGATGACCACGTCAGGTTCGAGCGACAGGACGTAGTCCATCGCGTCGCGCTGCCAGGTCGCGCACTCGCCGTCGACGTCGCCGTCCTCGGGGTCGAGGAAGAGGCACCCCGCCTTGAGGACGGGGACGACACGAAAGCCACGACGGTCGGCGATCGGTTCGAGCGCGGCGAACCAGTGCTCGCTGTGCGACGCACCGACCAGCGCGACGACCGTCGCGGCATCCTCCGGGCCGTACGAGCACCGCTTGACGTCGCTCTCCCCGTCCCCCGTCATGCAGCCGTCCAGGACGACCCGCGACGTGTCCTCGAGCACGGCCTCCACGGCGGGCACCGGGTCGGCAGCCGCCGCCGCGTACGCGCCCGGTTCGAGGACGGAGAGCGCCCCCGGGTACGCAGCGACGTCGACGTCCTGCAGGGTGCCCTGGTACGAGCGCTGGACCGACAGGACGTGGGCGTGCCACGCGAGCGGCACGACCGCGACGGTCACGGTGACCACAGCGACGAGAGGACGCAGCACCCACCGCGGGGGCCGTGCGCGCGTGGCGCCTCGCGCATCTCGAGGGTCCCGACGGAGCACGTCCTCGACGAGCTGCTTCGTCAGGACCGCCAGCACGGCCGAGAGGCCGAGCACGCCGATCCCTGCGAGCCAGCCCACCGGCCGGTCGCGGAGGACGATCGTGAACACGAGCACGGGCCAGTGCCACAGGTAGAAGGCGTACGCGTACCCGCCGGCTCGGGCGACCGGAGCCCACGCGAGGAGCCTCGAGACCGACCACGCGGGAGCGACGGCGATCCCGCGCGGGTCGGGCGTCCCCGCGACGACGACGAGCGCGGCGCCTGCGAGAGGAACGAGCGCGGCGGGGCCGGGGAAGAGCGCCGCGCCGTCCACGAGGAAGCCGCTGGCGACGACGAGCGCGAGCCCGACCCAGCCCGCGACGAGCCCCGACGCACCGGGCAGGCGCACGCGCGTCACCAGGAGCGCGAGCAGCGCACCCGCGAGGTACTCCCACGCGCGCGCCACCGTGTCGTAGTAGGCGAACGCCTGGTCGGCGCGCACCGCGACCACGGCGTAGACGAACGAGGCGACGGCCCCGGTCACCACCGTCGCGTGCACGATCGCCAGGCGCGTCGCGATCCCCGCGCGACCTGCCGACCACCAGACGAGCAGGAGAAGGACAGGAAGCCCGACGAAGAGCTGTCCCTGGACGGAGAGGGACCAGACGTGCTGGAGCGGGCTCTGTCCCACGTCGGCCGCACCGTAGGCCTGCTCCGCGGCGGCGAGCCGCCAGTTCTCGGCGTAGAGCAGCGACCCGAGCACGTCGCCCGAGACCCCCGTCCACCGGGTGCGCGGGAGGAGCACCGCGCTCGCGACGAGCACCGCGGCGAGCACCAGGACGAGCGCCGGAAGGAGCCGGCGGGCGAGCCGCGGGAGGTAGGTTCGCAGCCGCACCGGCGCTCCGCGGGCGAACGAGCGGAGCAGACCCCCGGCGACGAAGAACCCCGAGAGCATGAGGAAGACGTCCACCCCGCCCGAGACGCGGTGGACCCACACGTGGTATACGGCGACCAGCACGACCGCGAGCGCGCGCAGGCCGTCGAGGTCGTGCCGGTAGGGCACGGCAGCGTCTGTCGACCGGTCCGCCGCACGTGACCGCGCATGACGGGGCGGCGTCGTCGGCCGGGTCGGGCCGACGGAGCGAGCCCTCGCTCCGACAGGTCCGGTCATGACGGCTCCCCGTGTCGCGTCGACGTCGCGCGGTCGGTCCACGGTGACAGCTCGTCCTCGAGGAACGGGGCCAGCGAACGAGCGTAGTCCCACGTGAGGTGGTTGTCGTCGAGGTAGACGTGCACGTTCCCCACCACCGGGACGCACCACCCGTCGGGGCACACCGCCCCAGAGAGGTCGACGAGCACCGACCCGTCGCCCACCCGGAGGTCTTCGGCGGGGTTCCGTGAGGCGGAGCGGGACGCGAGGTCGTGGCGGCACACGTCCGCATCGGGACCGTGCTGCTCGGCGCAGACGAACATGTCCGTCGAGAACCGCGGGTTGTCCCGGACCCCGAGGAGTGCGATCCCCGCGTCGGAGAGCACGTCGACCGCCTCTTGGAGCCCGACGACGACGGTCTCGCCCGTGCCGTCGGCCTCGGCGGCCGTCGTGACGGTGAAGACCGCGTCCGGACCGAGCTCGAGGACGTAGTCGAGCACCTGCTCGTTCCACTCGCGGCAGGGGTGGCCCGCCGTGCCGAACGAACATCCCCCGTAGAGGACCGAGACCAGGGTCCAGCCCTCGCGCTCGGCGACGGGGATCAGCGCACCCATGAACTGCTCGCTGTGCGAGTCGCCCACCACCACGACCGTCGGACCCTCCGGAGCGGGGGGAACGAGCTGCCCGCACCGCTTCGCGAGCTCCGCGACGTCGGGCGCGAACCTTCCCGAGCAGCGTTCCGTGAGCGACACCCACTGGGCGTCGAGCGCGGTCGCCACGGGGACGGGAGGTGCGGTCGGGTCCGACGCGTCCTGGTATCCCGGCAGGAGCACGCGCGCGCCCGGGTTGTCGGCGGAGGCGCCCACCAGCGCCTCGGCGGCCCGCGCGCGCTCGGCCGACTGCCAGGCGGCGAGGGGAACGGCCACGACCGTGACCGCGACGAGCACGGCGACCGCACCGCGCCACGGGACGGTCCGCGCCCACGCCAGGTCCCGGACGGGGCGCTCGACGAGCGAGGTGAGGAGGCGGGCGAGGACGAGGGACACGACCACGATCACCGCACCCTCGTGCCAGGACGGGACCTGACGTCCCGTGACCACCCGCCAGGTGATGAGCAGCGGCCAGTGCACGAGGTAGAGGGCGTAGGCGTCCCGCCCGAGCGACCGCAGCACCGGGTGCGCGAGCACGTTGCCCACGGCCCACGGGTGCGCCGCCGTGCCTGCGACGATCACGGCGGCGGCCGCCATCGTGGGCCACAGCGCGAAGTAGCCCGGGAACCCGCCCTGGACGTCGAGCACGAGCCCACACGTCACGATGAGGGCGAGCCCCGCCCAGCCGACGATCAGGGCGACCCGTGCCGGCAGGCGCACGAGCGGCAGGGCGACCGCGACGAGCGACCCGAGCGCGAACTCCCACAGTCGCGCCCTCGTGTCGAAGTAGGCGAGCCCCTGGTCCGACGCCGTCTCGACGACGGAGAAGGCCAGCGAGGCCGCGAACACCGTCCCGAACACCACGAGGAGCACAGGGGTGACGGAGAGCCTCAGGCGCCGGACGACGAGCCCGGACAGGAGCAGGAGGAGCGGCCAGAGGACGAAGACCTGGCCCTGGACCGAGAGCGACCAGTAGTGCTGGAGCGGGCTCGCGACCGCGCCGTCCCGGGCGTAGTAGTCCACCGACTCTCGGGCGAGCTCCCAGTTCTGGACGTAGCCCAGCGACGCCCAGGTCTGCGTCCAGACCGACGGCCACGACGACGGCGGGTAGAGCAGGAACGCGGTCCCGAGGACGCCGAGGAGCACCACCGCGGAGACGGGGACGAGGCGCTTGAACGTGCGCACCCAGTACGCCCCGACGGCGACCCCGCGCCCGGCGCTCAGGCGGCGCGCGAACGAACCCGTGAGGAAGAACGCCGAGAGCATGAGGAACACGTCCACGCCACCCGACACCCTGCCGAGCCAGACGTGGTAGACCACCACGAGGAGGATCGCGACCGCCCGGAGGCCGTCGAGGTCGTAGCGGTAGCCGTCGCGCGAGGTCGCGGTCCTCGGGCGGGCGTGCCGTCGGACCGCACCGGGGGTCGCGTCGGACGACGCCGTCGGCGCCCATGCTGCCTGCGGTGCTGCCACGTGAAACTGCTCCGGGTGGGTGTCGGACCGACCCGCCACGGACCGTCGTCGGTCCAGCCCCCTGCGTCGCGAGACGCGCCCGCAGGCTAACCCGACAACCGCCTGCCGCAGAAACCCGCGGCGCGCCGGTCAGGCGCCGAAGCCCGTGCGCTGCTCCCCGGACCTCGACGCGCGCAGGCGCGCACCCTTCGCGCGCGCCTGGTCGCCCAGGTCCGCCTGGAAGGCGACCATCTTCTCCCGCAGCCGCGCGGAGTCGTCGTCGGTGCCGGCCGCGAGGATGCGCGCGGCGAGCAGGCCCGCGTTGCGCGCCCCGCCGACGGAGACCGTCGCGACGGGGACGCCCGCGGGCATCTGCACGATCGACAGGAGCGAGTCCATGCCGTCGAGGTGGCGCAGCGGCACGGGGACGCCGATCACCGGCAGCGGCGTCACGGCGGCGAGCATGCCCGGCAGGTGCGCCGCTCCCCCGGCGCCCGCGACGATCACGCGCAGGCCGCGCTCGGCGGCGCTGCGCCCGTAGTCGATCATCTCGACGGGCATGCGGTGCGCCGAGACGACGTCGACCTCGACGGGCACGCCGAACTCGGCGAGCGCGTCGGCCGCGGCCTCCATGACGGGCCAGTCGGAGTCCGACCCCATGACGATGCCGACGACGGGGTTCTCGCTCATGCTCGCTCCTCGTTCGGGGTGCCCTCGGGGCCCTCGCCCCGCAGGATCGCGGCCGCGGCCAGGGCCCGACGCCGGGCCTCGCCCAGGTCGTCGCCGCTCACGTTCACGTGGCCCAGCTTGCGCCCGGGGCGCACGCCCTTGCCGTACAGGTTGACCTTCGCGTCGGGGAAGGCGGCGAGGACGTCGGGCAGCGCGTCGGTCAGCTCGCCGAGCGTCGAGCCGAGCACGTTCGCCATGACGGTCCAGCGGGCGGTGGCCGTCGTGTCGCCGAGGGGCAGGTCGAGCACGGCCCGCAGGTGCTGCTCGAACTGGCTGGTCACCGCGCCGTCGATGGTCCAGTGCCCGGAGTTGTGCGGGCGCATCGCGAGCTCGTTCACCAGCACGCGCGGCCCGTCGTCGCCCGGGACCTCGAACATCTCGACCGCGAGCACCCCCGTGACGCCGAGGCCCTCGGCGATCCGGACCGCCGCGTCGCGGGCGCGCTCCGCCTCGGCCTCCGTGAGACCGGGCGCGGGCGCGATCACCTCGGCGCACACGCCGTCGCGCTGGATCGACTCGACCACGGGCCAGGTCCGCACCTCGCCCCGACCGTCGATCCCTCCGGACGGACGGCGCGCCACGAGGACGGCCAGCTCGCGCGTGAAGGGCACCTTCTCCTCGACGAGGAGCTCGGGGCCGCCCGTGGCGGCCGCCTCGATCCACTCCGCGACCTGCTCGGCGCCGCCCTCGGCGACCGACACGACGCGCACGCCCTTGCCGTCGTACCCGCCGCGCGCCGTCTTCACCACGGCCTCGCCCCCGACCTCGGCGAGGAAGTCCGCGAGAGCGGTGCGGGCGGCGTCGGGCGCGGTGGGGAGCGCGGCCCAGCGCGGGCACGGCACGCCGAGCTCGGTGAGCCGGCGCCGCATGACGATCTTGTCCTGCGCGTGCACGAGCGCGTCGGGTCCGGGACGCACGGGCGTGCCGTGCTCGAGGAGGTCGGTGAGCAGCGCGTTCGGGACGTGCTCGTGCTCGAAGGTCAGCACGTCCGCCGGGGCGGCACCCGCGGGGGCGATGAGCGAGCGGATCGCGGCCTCGTCGGACGCGGCGCCCACGGGGGCGTCGACCACCACCTGGGCCGCGGACGTGTCCGGGGCCTCGACGAGCACGCGCAGGTGCACGCCGAGCTCTCCGGCCGCGGGGGCCATCATGCGCGCGAGCTGTCCTCCGCCGACCACGGCGATCACTGGGGCTGCCACGTGCACCCACCCTAGTGCCTGGGCGGCGCGGGACCGCGCGTCGCCCGGACTCCGGACCGTCGGCTCCTCGGCCCCGCGACCCGGTGGCCGCCCCCGGCACCCGGGCGACGCTCAGGAGCGGCCGGTAGCCTCGGAGGGTGACGAGCGACCTGGACCGGCGAGCCGAGGCGAACGCGGCGGCCCCGCCGCGGCGCGAGCGCGTCCTCGCCCGGGTGCGGGAGCTCGCGAAGTTCGGGTCGGTCGGGGCGGTCGCCTACGTCGTCGACCTGGGCCTGTTCAACCTGCTCAGCTTCGGACCGGGCGAGGTCCTCGGCCACAAGCCGCTCACCGCCAAGATCGTGTCCGTCACGGTCGCGACGCTGGTCGCGTGGATCGGCAACCGCTACTGGACGTTCTCCGCACGCCGCACCCAGGCGCGCGGCCGCGAGCTCGCGGCCTTCGTCGTCGTCAACGTGGGCGGGATGCTCATCGCGGTCGGCTGCCTCGCGATCTCCACGTACGCGCTGGGCCTCACGTCCCCGCTCGCCAAGAACGTCTCCGCGAACGTCGTCGGGCTCGCGCTCGGCACGGCGTTCCGCTACGTCGCCTACCGACGCCTCGTGTTCACGGGCGACCGGGCGCGGGACGACGTCGCCGGCCGGGAGACCGCGACTCCCTGACGCCCCCACCGGGACCCGGTCGCGTCAGCCGCGGCGCCGGCGACGACGCCCGTGCGCGGAGACCGCGACCCCCGTCGGCAGGACGACCCGCGGGTCGAGGCGCCGCGGCACCCCCGCGAGGAAGAGCGCGAACACCGCGGGCCGACGCTGCGCGAGCTCGAGCCGACCGCCGTCGGACGCCGCGAGGTCGCGCGCGAGCGCGAGACCCAGGCCCGTGCCGGCGCCGGAGGTCACCTCGCGCTCGAAGATCCGGGGGGCGAGGTCGTCGGGGACGCCGGCGCCCTCGTCCGACACCTCCGTGACGATCGCACCGCTCGTGCCGGACGGGCGCGCGCGGACCGTCGTCGTCCCGCCGCCGTGCTTGAGCGAGTTCTCGATGAGCGTCGCCAGGACCTGCGCGAGCGCCCCGGGCGTCGCGAGCACCTGGTACTCCGCGGGGACGTCGACGACGAGCTCACGGCCCGCCTTCGCGAACGTCGGGACCCACTCCTCCTCCTGCTGGTGCACGACGTCGAGCAGGCTGACGGCCTCCGTCGTCCCGCCCTGCGCGCGCCGCGACGAGGCGAGGAGGTCGTCGACGACGCCGACCAGTCGCTCGACCTGCTCGAGCGAGATCCGGGCCTCCTCCTGGACGGCCGGGTCGTCCGAGGCCATCGAGATCTCCTCCAGCCGCATGCTGAGCGCCGTGAGCGGCGTGCGGAGCTGGTGCGACGCGTCGGCGGCGAACTGGCGCTCCGCCGCGAGCCGACCCGCGAGCCGGTCGGAGCTGCGCGCGAGCTCGGCGGCCACGAGGTCGATCTCCTCGACCCCCGACGGCTCGAGCCGCGGGCGCACCTGTCCCGACCCGAGCTGCTCGGCGGACGCCGCGAGGTAGACCAGCGGCGCCGAGATGCGGTTCGCCTGCCACACCGCCATCCCGATGCCCGCGGCGAACGCGACGATGGCCGCGGCGACGACGAGCAGCACGACCTGCGCCGCCTGGAGGTACGCGTCCCAGTAGGAGACGGTGAGCGTGACGAGCGCACCCGACTCGGAGTGCAGCGGCTGCTCGATCCCCCGCCCGGTGATCTCCTCGCCCGCCGTGAGCACCGTCCCGTCGGGCAGGGTGACGTAGACCTGCGCCGGAGGGTCGCTCGCGCGGGGCTGGACCGCGTCCGTGATGACGTAGTCGGGGATCTCGTCGCCCGCGGCGAGGCGGGCGTCGATCGAGCGCGAGAGGCGCTCGACGCGCGACGTGACGTCGTCGACCTCCCCCTGCAGCACGAACCGCGCGCCGTAGAACGCGAGCGGGAACCCGAGGAGGATGACGGCGACGGCCACGGCCGCCACCGTCGCCTGCAGCATCCGACGCCGCACGCTGCTCCTCGCTCCCCGTGTCCCTCGTCCCCGGTCGGGGTCGGTCAGCTCTCGCCGGTCTCGAAGCGGAAGCCGAGACCGCGGACGGTCGAGATGTAGCGCGGCGCGTTCGCGTCGTCGCCGAGCTTGCGGCGCAGCCACGACACGTGCATGTCGAGCGTCTTGGTCGAGCCGACCGGCTCGGAGCCCCACACGTCGCGCATGAGGGCGTCGCGCACGACGACCGAGCCCGCGCTGGCGACGAGCACGCGCAGCAGCTCGAATTCCTTGGTGGTCAGGTGCAGCTCGCGCTCGCCCTGGAACGCGCGGTGCGCGGAGACGTCGATGCGCACGTCCTGCGCGGCGAGCTCCTCCTCGTCCACCTGCTCACCGTGCGAGCGGCGCAGGAGCGCCCGCACCCGGGCGAGCAGCTCGGCGAGCCGGAACGGCTTCGTGACGTAGTCGTCGGCACCGGCGTCCAGGCCGACGACGAGGTCCACCTCGTCGGCCCGGGCGGTGAGCACGAGCACCGGGGTGGTGAGACCCTTGTGCCGGATCTCGCGCGCGACGTCGAGGCCGTCCATGTCCGGAAGGCCCAGATCGAGCACCACGATGTCCGCACCGCTCGCGGAGTCGATCGCTCCTTGACCAGTTCCTTGGACGACGACGTTGTAACCCTCACGTGTCAGTGCGCGCGCCAAAGGTTCGGCAATCGCCGGGTCGTCCTCCGCTAGCAGTACGTGGGTCATTCGCTCATGCTAGGGCATCAGTACGACTTCGGTCCCATCGTGTCTCGTGAACTCTGCGACCCTGGTCGGACGCCCCGCCGCCGCCCTCTGCCTAGGCTTGACGCATGGGATGGTACGAGCGGCTCGGGCAGTGGTCCGACGAGCACCGGTTCGGTGTGGACCTCACCGTCACGCTCGTCCTCGCCGTCGTGTTCGTGCCCGCGTCCGCGGCGTTCTCCTCGGCCGGCGCGAGCGGCGTCGGCACGAGCGGCGGCTGGGCCGCGTTCTGGGCGGCCCTCCTGCTCGCCCCGCTGCCCTGGCGCCGGTCCAACCCGCTCGCGTCGTCGATCACCGTGTACTCCGTCGCGCTGGTGCACCTGCTGGCCGGCTACTTCCTGATCTTCCCCGCCGACTTCGCGGTGCTGGTCGCGCTCTACTCGGTCACGGTCTACGGGCCCCGCTGGGCGCACCGGACGGCCATCGTGTCCTCGCTCGTGGGCGCGGTCGTCCTCGGGGTGGCGCTCGGCCTGATGTCCGGTCGCCTCACCGACCTCGCGACGATGGTCTTCTTCACGTCCGCGTTCGGGGGCATGACGTTCCTCGCGGTGTGGGCGTTCGGCCTCGTGCGCCGCTCCCGGCGCGAGACGATCGCCGCGCTCGTCGACCGCGCGGAACGCCTCGAGGTCGAGCGCGACCAGCAGGCGCAGATCGCGACCGCCGCCGAGCGTGCCCGCATCGCGCGCGAGATGCACGACATCGTCGCCCACTCCCTCTCCGTCATCATCGCCCAGGCCGACGGCGGCCGGTACGCCGCCGCCCACGACCCCGACGCCGCGACGCGCGCGCTCGCGACCGTGTCCGAGACGGGCCGCACGGCCCTGGCGGACATGCGCCGGCTCCTCGGCGTCCTCCGGACGGAGCAGCCGCGCGTCGCCGCGCCGCCGGGAGCCGCCGTCGGGCCCGGGGGCACCCTCGCGCTGCCGGGACGGGGGCCGGCGGGCGCGCCGCCCGCCGGCTCGCCGTACGGGCCCGCCGCACCCGGCCACCCGGCGCCCGCGAGCGGCGCGACGGCGGCGCTCGAGCGCGCCCCGCAGCCGGACACCGCCGACCTCGAGACGCTCGTCGCACAGGTGCGCGACAGCGGCATGCGCGTGTCCTTCGTCCGCGTCGGCCAGGCGCGACCGCTGCCCCCCGGGGCAGGGCTCACGGTCTACCGCGTGTGCCAGGAGGCCCTGACCAACGTGCTCAAGCACGCCGGCCCGGACCCGGAGGTCACCGTCGTCGTGCGCTGGGGCGCCACCACGCTCGACCTCGAGGTCGAGGACGACGGGCGCGGCGCCTCGGCCGCCGCCGCGGCGCACCAGGAGGCCCGGCCCGGCGGTTACGGCGTGCTGGGCATGCGCGAGCGGGCCGCGCTCTTCGGCGGGTCCGTGCAGGTGGGCCCGCGTCCCGGCGGCGGGTTCCGCGTGCACCTGCGCATCCCCGTGCCCGCCCTGCCCGGCGCGGCCCCCGGACCGGCCGCCCTCCCCCGACCCCCGGGTCGGGTCGTCCCCGCACCCGCGCCCGCGGCGTCGGGCAGGATGGCCCCGGGCCACCCGGCCGCCGCGACGGCCCCGCCGCCGCCGGCCGTCGACGCGGAGCCCCCGCACCCGGCCCTCGACCGACCGACCGACAGGACACCATGACCGACGCCCTCCCCGACCCCGGCGGCGCGTACGCCGCCGACCCGCTCGCGCCGGTCGAGCCCGTGCGCATCGCGCTCGTCGACGACCAGCAGCTCGTGCGCGCGGGCTTCCGCATGGTGATCGACTCGCAGCCCGACCTCACGGTCGCGGTCGAGGCGGGCGACGGCCTGCAGGCGCTGCGCCTCCTCGCGGACCACCCGGTCGACGTCGTGCTCATGGACGTCCGCATGCCGCACCTGGACGGGCTCCAGACGACGGCCCGGCTCACCGCCGCCGCGGCCGACGGCGGGCACGCGCCCAAGGTGATCGTGCTCACGACGTTCGACCTCGACGAGTACGTGCTCGAGGCGATCCGCTCCGGCGCGAGCGGGTTCCTGCTCAAGGACGCGCCGCCCGAGGAGATGCTCGCGGCGATCCGCACGGTGCACCGCGGCGACGCCGTGATCGCCCCGTCGTCCACCCGGCGCCTGCTCGAGCACCTGGTGACGGCGCTGCCCGCCGAGCAGGCCGACGACTCCCCCGCGCACGCCGCCGTCGAGGGTCTCACCGAGCGCGAGCGCGAGGTGCTCGTCCTCATGGCGCGCGGCCGGTCCAACACGGAGATCGCGAGCGACCTGTTCGTCGCCGAGGCGACGGTCAAGACCCACGTCGGCCGCATCCTCGCCAAGCTCGGCGCGCGCGACCGCGTCCAGGCCGTCGTCACGGCCTACGAGACGGGCCTGGTCCGCCCGGGCTCCTGACTCCCGACCGTCCCGACGGCGCCCCACCGGTCCCCGGACCCGTGGGGCGCCGTCGTGTCAGCCCTCGGCCCGGGTCGGGTACGACCACGGGATGACCCTGCTCGCGTGCAGGACCCGACCCTCGCCGGACGCGGCGGGGCGGGCCGGGTCCGTAGCGTCGTCCACGATCCCCGGCGCACGCCTCCGACCACCGGACCGGCGTGCCGCACGACGGCCCGACGACGAACTCGACGCACTCAGGAGATGACGTGGACACGACCGTGTACCGACCCGCCGACCCCGCCCCTGCCGGCCCGCCCGCGGTGCGGGCCCGCTCGCTGCGCAAGACCTACGGCACGGGCGAGGCAGCGGTGCACGCGCTCGACGGCGTGGACGTGGACTTCGAGCGCGGCCACTTCACGGCCATCATGGGGCCGTCGGGCTCGGGCAAGTCGACGCTCATGCACCTGCTCGCAGGGCTGGACACCGCGACGAGCGGCCACGCCTTCATCGGCGAGACCGAGGTCACGGGCCTGAACGACAACGCGCTCACGCAGCTGCGCCGCGACCGGGTCGGCTTCGTCTTCCAGTCGTTCAACCTGCTCCCCATGTTCACGGCGGAGCAGAACATCACGCTGCCCGTCGAGCTCGCGGGCGGCAAGGTCGACCGGACGTGGTTCGACACGCTCGTGCGCACGCTCGGGCTCGAGGCACGCCTGAGCCACCGCCCGAGCGAGCTGTCCGGCGGCCAGCAGCAGCGCGTCGCCATCGCGCGCGCCCTCATCGCCGGTCCGGAGGTCGTCTTCGCGGACGAGCCGACGGGCAACCTCGACTCGCGCTCGGGCGCGGAGGTGCTCAGCTTCCTGCGCCGCTCCGTCCGCGAGCTCGGCCGCACGATCATCATGGTCACGCACGACCCGACGGCCGCCGCGTACGCGGACCGCGTCGTGCTCATCGCCGACGGGCGGATCGCGGGCGACATCATCGACCCGACGCCCGAGTCGGTGCTCGCCGGGCTCGACGCCCTGCGCACGCTCGAGGCGCCGGGCGCCGACGGCTCCGCCCCCGCGTCGCAGGCGGTGCGCGCCTGATGCTCCGCCTCACCCTGGCGCAGATGCGCCGCAGCATCGGCCGCCTCGTCGCGGCCGGCGTCGCGATCGTCATCGGGACGGCGTTCGTCACGGCGACCCTGATCGCGGGCAACGTCATCACCCAGACCACGAACGACTCGATCGC
Source organism: Cellulosimicrobium sp. CpK407 (assembly GCF_051844275.1). Taxonomy (NCBI): domain Bacteria; kingdom Bacillati; phylum Actinomycetota; class Actinomycetes; order Micrococcales; family Promicromonosporaceae; genus Cellulosimicrobium; species Cellulosimicrobium sp. CpK407. Next base: position 2,436 of record NZ_JBGNYC010000015.1, on the reverse strand, counting down.
CGCGCAATTCGCCGACGCGGACCTCGTCGTGTCCGCGCCGAGCGACCTCACGGCGTCCGACGTCGACGCCCTGCGTTCCGTGAGCGGCGTCGACGCGGTCGACGCGGTCCAGTTCACCTACCTCGACCTGTCGCACGGCTCGAAGCGCGTGTTCCAGCTCGGCGTCCCCGCGCCCTCCGACCCGCGCTTCGAGGCGCTCGAGGTCGTCGAGGGCTCGATGCCCACCGCCTCGGGACAGGTCTCGCTGCCCACGGCCGTGGCCGAGCGCCTCGGCGTCGGGATCGGCGACGCCGTCACGAGCTCGCGCAACGTGTGGGACGCCTCCGCCCCCGACGGCGGCGCGTACGAGGAGGTCCGCGACGAGCTGACCGTCGTCGGCACGACCGACGACCCGTACGGCGCGTACGCCCAGATGGGCGGGGCCGTCGTCGTGACGGCGGAGGACGTCGCCGCGTGGGAGGCCGCGCAGGCGAGCCCCGACGACCCGGAGCGCCTGTACTCGGCGGCGATGGTCGGGCTCGCGCCCGGCACGGACCTCGAGACCGCGCGTACCGCGCTCGTCGCGGCGTCGCCCGACGATGCCCAGGCCGTGACGCCCGACGAGCACGCCCAGGCGCAGACCCGCAAGATGACGGGTGACCAGGACGTCTTCACGTACGTCATCCTCGGCTTCGCCGCCGTGGCCCTGCTCGTCGCCGCGCTCGTCATCGCCAACACGTTCCAGGTGCTCGTCGCGCAGCGCACGCGGACGCTGGCCCTCCTGCGCGCCGTCGGCGCGAACCGGTCGCAGCTCGCCCGGTCGGTCCTGACGGAGGCGACGATCCTCGGCGTCCTCGCGTCGGTCGGGGGCATCCTGCTGGGTGGCCTGCTCACGCAGGTCGCGCTCCTCGTGGCCCGTGGCGCCGACCTCGGCGTGCCGATCCCGGCGACCATCACGGTGACGCCCGCGGTCGTCCTCGTCCCGCTGCTCGTCGGGACCCTCGTCACGGTCGTCGCGTCGTTCGCCCCGGCGCGCGCCGCCACGCGCGTCGCGCCGCTCGAGGCGCTGCGCCCCTCGGACGCGCCGAACCTCGCGCGCGGTGGTGGGCGCGCGCGCCTCGTCGTCGCGACCCTGCTCACCCTCGGGGGGCTCGCCGTCCTCGGCGGCGGCATCTGGCTGGGCAGCACCGGCAGCCCCGAGATCGGCCTCCTCGCGGGGGTCGCGGGCGGCGCCCTGTCGTTCGTCGGCGTCCTCGTCGGCGCCGTGTACTGGCTGCCCGGGGTCGTGTCGTTCGTGGGCCGGCTGCTGGCCGGCACGGGATCGACGGCGCGGCTCGCCACCGCGAACACGCTGCGCAACCCGCGCCGCACCACGGCGACCAGCACCGCGCTGCTCATCGGCGTCACGCTCGTCGCGATGATGTCGACCGGCGCCGCGAGCGCCCGGACGTCCCTCGACGCCGCGCTCGACGACCAGTACCCGGTCGACGTCCTCGTCGCGACGGACGCCTACGGGTCGACCGAGGACGCCGTGCCGAGCGACGTGGTGCGCGCGGTCTCGGGGACCGAGGGCGTCTCGCGCGTCGTCGAGCTCTCCGGGGTCACGGTCACGCTGCTCGACGGCGCCGAGATCACGATGCACGGGGTCGACCCGGACCAGGCCCGCGCGGTCGTGCGCTCGCCCGACGTGCTCGCCGCGTTCGCCCCGGGCACGGTCATGGTCCCCGAGGCCGACGCGGACGCCTGGGACGTCGCCGAGGGCGACACGCTCGAGCTCACCGGTCCGGACGGGGGGACCCTCGACGTGACGGCCCACGTCGGGGCCATCGGGGACGGCTGGCTCCTCGACGCGGACGACGCGAAGACCCTCGCCCCGGACGCCCTCGTGTCCCGGCTGTGGGTCGGGCTCGACGACACGGGCGACGCGACGCAGGTCGTGCCCGCGATCCAGGACGCGATCGTCGAGTCGGACACGCCGGTGGAGGTGGCCGGCATCGCCGTCGAGCGTGCGGCCATGCAGAGCGTCATCGACACGATCCTCGGGGTCATCGTGGGGCTGCTCGCGGTCGCCGTCGTCATCGCCCTCATCGGCGTGGCGAACACGCTCTCGCTCTCCGTGATCGAGCGGCGACGCGAGTCGGCGACGCTGCGCGCGATCGGCCTCAGCCGGGCGCAGCTGCGGTGGATGCTCGCGATCGAGGGCATGCTCATCGCGGGCGTGGGCGCGGTCCTGGGCATCGTGCTGGGCGTCCTGTACGGCTGGGCGGGCGCGGCGACGGCGCTGAGCGTCATGGGCAACGTGTCGCTCGCCGTGCCGTGGCGGGACGTCGCGCTCGTGCTCGTCGTCGCCCTCGTGGCGGGGCTCGTCGCGTCCGTCGTGCCGGGCCGGACCGCTGCCCGCACGTCGCCCGTCGCGGCGCTCGCCGTGGACTGAGACGCGGCTCGCCCGGGCCCCAC